>JBBTWK010000101.1:0-7189 GCA_038062805.1 Patescibacteria group bacterium | reverse complement strand
AGAAATAAGCGAAAAGGCTGACGCCAGCGACTTTGTACTTGGCGAATTCACCAAAGAAGAGCAGGCGGTAGTGCCAAAAATCCTCCAAGAAGCAGGCGCCATGATTACCGAGTATATCTTCAGCGGCACCTTACCCCACGACACCCGCACAATTTTATAAATCAGGTCCAAGTCCCAAATCCTAAAAGACCTCCAGAGGGGGTGGGCACCGCTGGAGGTCTATTACACCCTTCAACCCCACCATAAGCGAAGCATCGAAAGTATCCGCATAAAAGCTAAGATATTCGTGCCGTCCCTGGATAAATCCGGGGAGCATCGTTGCCGACTCGCCGACCCACATTGACCGTGTGTCATCCTACAACTATCCGAAGACAGAGCAGGGTAGAGTTAAAGGGAATAAGTTGCCCAAGATTCCCGCTCATTTTTAGGCTCTAGCAATTTTCTTTGGCTAACACTGAGCCTATACTAAAAGCACAAAAATGAGCGGGAGATGGTGAAAGTGGAGGGTATCAACTTACACCAAAATCTCGGGCTATCAAATAACAAGTGTTAAAAACACTCATTAATTTGGGGGTATAAGGTGCTAATCCAACATATTGAGGATTACGAGTTGCAATTTTAGCAAAAAAATGACTTTATGTCAATAATAGAAAATGAAACTAAGTGAAAGTCAATAACCTTAAGCACGATGCTTCCGATTTCCCAGATATCCTGCGCTGGATTCCTTCGCCGCCAAAAGAGTTATTTTGGGTCGGGATACATCCTGGTAAGTTTCTTGACAAGCCCAGAGTAGCTATTGTTGGCAGTCGCAAAGTCTCTGCTTATGGCCGAACCGTAACCGAGAGCTTAGCTAGCGAGCTGTCAAGAGTAGGCGTAGTTATTATCAGCGGTCTGGCACTGGGGATCGACTCCGTAGCCCACCAAGCCACCCTGAACGCTGGCGGTTTAACCATTGCTGTATTGCCAACCGGCTTAGATCAGATTTATCCGGCGTCGCACTTGAACTTGGCACGTCAAATAGTCGAAAGCGGCGGCTGTTTGATCTCTGAATATCCTCCGGAGACTGAAGCTTTTCCATCTAATTTTATTGCCCGCAACCGACTTGTTAGCGGTCTGGCAGATGTTTTGCTCATCACCGAAGCCGCCAAAAATAGCGGTACCATGCACACTGCCGGCTTTGCGCTAGAACAGGGCAGGACGGTTATGGCGGTACCGGGCAATATCCTTGTCCCTGGCAGCGAAGGCTGTAACAACCTAATCAAAGCTGGCGCTGTTCCAGTAACAAACGTTGGCGATGTTTTTTTTGCCCTCGGGCTCGATGCCAGCGCCCCCAGACAGACAAAAATCTTCCGCGGCACGGGCAACGAACAAAAGATTTTCGATCTAATCAGGCGCGGTATTGCCGACCAGGAAGATCTAGCCAAAGCTGCCAGATTGGATGGCCCCTCACTAAGTGCAGCCCTGACTATGCTGGAGGTCAATGGCTACATACGAGCGGAGTCTGGAAGCTGGACTCTCGTCTAACGACGAATTTTCAATTTTTAAGCCTCAATTTTCATTCAATGATACATTGATTCATTGCTACATTGATTGTTAATTGTGAATTGTGAATTGATAATTGAGCATATTATCCGTAATATGCGTTGGTATGCCGAAGAACCTCGTTATCGTTGAGAGCCCGGCTAAGGCTAAAACTATTGCCAAGTATTTGAGCAAAGATTTTAAGGTGATGAGCAGTTTTGGCCACATCCGCGACCTGCCCAAAAAAGATATTGGCGTAGATCTTAAAAGCTTTGAACCGATTTACCAGGTGCCGCCGGACAAGCAAAAAGTAGCTAGTGAGTTAAAATTGGCCGCCAAGGGTGCCACCGTTTGGCTGGCTAGCGATGAAGACCGCGAAGGTGAAGCTATTGCATGGCATGTTTGTATGCTGCTGAACCTTCCGCCGGCGAGAACCAACCGGATCGTTTTTCACGAAATCACAGAGTCGGCTATCGCTGCTGCCGTCGCCAATCCTCGCAACATTGACCCCAAGTTGGTTGATGCTCAGCAGGCCCGGCGCGTTTTAGATCGGTTGGTTGGCTACGAACTAAGCCCCGTGCTTTGGAAAAAGGTGCGAGGAGGACTGAGCGCCGGCCGCGTGCAGAGTGTAGCCGTCCGCCTAATAGTCGAGCGAGAGCGAGAAATAAAGAATTTTAGACCAGTCAGTTCATACAAAATCACAGCTGTTTTTGACGCTCACGGCAAAGACGTGCCGGCCGAGCTGGCACAGAAGCTGGCTAACGATAAGTTGGCCGAGGATTTCCTAGGTGCTCTGAGCTCGGCATCTTTCAAAGTTTCAGCAATTTTCAAAAAACCAGGCACGAGGAGCCCTAGTCCACCCTTTACCACAAGCACTTTGCAGCAAGAAGCCTCGCGCCGATTGGGCTACAGCGTCCGTCAGACGATGGTGCTAGCTCAGCGGCTTTACGAAAACGGCCACATCACTTACATGCGCACCGATAGCGTCAACTTAGCTGGTGTGGCTATTGACGGCGCCAAAAAATATATCTCTGACAATCATGGCGCTAATTATGCGCAGGTTCGGCAATATAAGACCAAAAGCCGCAGCGCCCAAGAAGCACACGAGGCCATCCGTCCTACTCATATCGGAACGCTCAGCGCTGGTGCTGACAACGCCCAAAAGAAATTATACGAACTTATTTGGAGGCGCACCTTAGCTAGCCAAATGGCACCGGCTAAAATCGAGAAGACTGAAGTCGAAATCGATATTAGCGGCCGCAACGAAAAATTTATGGCCACCGGCGAAATACTAGAGTTCGACGGTTTTTTGAAAATCTACGGTGGCGGCAAAGACGACCGCATTTTGCCAAATCTTGCGCAAGGGCAAGAGCTAGAACTAAAAACCGCTAGTGGTCTGCAGAACTTTAGTCGGCCACCAGCCCGCTACAGTGAGGCCGGCTTAGTCAAGAAACTCGAGGAACTAGGTATCGGACGCCCCAGTACCTACGCTCCGACAATTGGCACCATTCAGGACCGCGGCTATATCGAAAAGAAAGACCTAGAGGGTGAGCCCAAACAATTAATTGAATTTATACTAGTTGGCGGTAAACTTAGCCGGCAGGCCCAGGATGTCATGGTCGGTGCGGACCGAGCCAAATTATTGCCTACCGAGCTGGCCGAAATAGTCAACGACTTCTTGGTCAAGTATTTTGCCAGCATTATCGACTATGACTTTACGGCCAAAGCCGAAGAGGAATTTGACGATATTGCCGAGGGCAAAGTAGATTGGCACGAAACCTTGAGGCGCTTTTATGATCATTTTCACCCTCTGGTTGAAAAATCCGAAGGCGCTAGCCGAGCTGAAGCTATGAAGGTACGACAGCTAGGCAAGGATCCAAAAAGCGGTGAACCAGTCGTGGTCCGATATGGGCGCTACGGCCCAGTGCTGCAGATGGGGGACAGCCCGGCAAAGGATGATAAAGAGTCACCTAAACCAAAATTCGCGCCTCTGCCCGAAGGTGGGACCATAGACGAAATTACCCTCGAAGAAGCCTTGCCGATGTTCAATCTGCCAAGGGTGGTCGGCAAAACCGAAGCTAAAGAAGAGATAACATCTAACATCGGACCTTACGGGCCCTATGTCAAAGTTGGCAAAAAATTCATTAGTCTCAAAGAAGAAGATCCGTTGACAATTTCCGAAAGTCGCGCTAGGGAAGTGATTGCCGAGCACGCCGAAGCTTTGTCGCAGAAAAACATTGCCGATTTTGGTCAACTAAAAATCTTGCGCGGCCCTTACGGACCCTATATCACAAATGGTAAAAAAAATGCCCGAATCCCCAAAGACACTGACCCCGAAAAGTTGACGCAAGTCGAGGCCCAAAAAATGTTAGACGCCGCCGCCGAAAAAAAAGCTCGCCCCAGATTTTCCCGGACGCAGCCTCGCCATAAGTAGCTGTTAGTCAAAAATAAGTTTGGCTTTGGAACTCCTCTTAAAAAGACCCGTTAGGGTCTTTTTCTTCGTCAAACAGCCAAAACCACCCAAGGACACTTATTTTATGACAACATCTAAGCAGGGCTCGGCAGATGCCCGGGAGAAATCGGAGGCTCGCTCCGCAGACTAATGCATGATTGCCGCTACAGCACAGTTGACCGGGTTAGAACCATCCTCTGTCATGTTCGGCAACATAATCGTCAAATAACTTATCCATATACTCCTTAACTTTTGGATCTTCTTGTTTCTGCTCATCTAATTCTCTGAGGCGAGCTTCTTCATCAGAAAGTCCTAATTCTTTTGCCATCATAGCAGCGTGTCCAAAATCGCCCATTTCAACACAAAGTTCCATATATTCTTTACCGATTGCTGCGTCTCCTGCCATTGCTTCTAAATGTTCATAGGCCCTACTAGAGCCGAAAAAGAAAAGTTGGTTTAGCTGAAGACTTCGTTTCTTCTTTAATCTGGCGTCTTGGACAAAATCCGAATAAGCCTTAGGATCAAAGGCTAATTCAGTACCTTGATCTAAAACAGCATCCATCAGCGTGGCCTCTAATGCTCCAAACGACTGGTCCAGATTGAGCCGACTAAGCTCTTCTGGATTAAGGAGAGTCCCTTCGCCTAGCATACTAATAAAATTAACGAACCTCGTTGCACTATCCAAGGCTCTTTTGTATGCCTCAAGAGCGCCAGTTAAATTTCCATCCTTCAATTCATCTTCTGCAAGTATCGAATAAGCATCCTCGAGAAATAAAAACGGTCTTGATTCGCTGCGTCGGTGAAGGTTAGCCCTAAGTTTGCCATCAATCATGAACCTTGAACCAATAAGTCTTGGCATAAAATCAAGTACAACTGCTTCTCTTATCGGCACGAGTTCACCAGTACCACGAGAGGTATATTCTGCCGGTATTTCTGCATGTCTAAGGTTTTCAAAAGGAGGAGTTGTCATACGTTATACTTTACAATAAATTATACAGTAAGTCAATTTAACTTGGTTCGAATCCTGCTTGCTCTAATCAAGGAGTTAATAAAACCTCAAAAAACAGAGGTCATCATGCATATGCTTTGGTACAGCACGCTAGCCAAGGTTCGAACTACTCTCGTAGCGTGAGCGAAAGGAAAACTCAGAAACCCAAAAATCCAACCCGTTGCCGCTAAAAAGTATAGCGAGCCCCATATTTTTGAGGACATCAGTTAAAACAGATGAGGCTGGTAGGTTGTTGCCGGATAAAGCCGAGACTTAGTCCGAACTTCATATAGAAATGGTGAGAACCGACCGAAGGGAGTTGTCGAGGCGCGGCGATGGCCGTCAGCCAGCTTCAATCTGCTTTTGGCTGCGTCCGAAAAAAGACGGGGCGAGCGTCACTTGTCCACATATTTTACAGATTACAATAATATTTATGTAGTAAAACGAACATAAACATACTTCCGCAAAAGCCGCCAATTAGTGATAGAATAGATGTAGAGTAATATATACTTGACTATTGAAAACTAAAGTTTTATAATTACATTAACCAATAGCGCTCTTAAGGCGTTAAAAGGGAATAAATTATGCCAAATAACACTGTAACTACCAGTCTAAACATTGAATCTATCGTCCAAGACATACTCGGTACGATCGATAGGGAACGCGAGCGAGAAATTATTGCCCGTCGTTTTGGTTTGTTCGACCGCCGGGAAACCCTGGAACAGATCGGTGAGTTGCTCGGTATTACCCGCGAACGCGTCCGCCAGCTGGAAAAGGTTGTTATAACTAAGCTCAAAGCCGCTGGCGAGGATTTGCCACATATCAAAGAAGTGGAAGCCGTTTTTGGCACCCATTTACAGCAGATGGGTAATGTTGCCCGGACCGGTGAAATCACCAAGCGCTTAGCTCCCCAAAACTCCAAAATCGACCAGTCGCGAATCGCTTTTTTGGCCCATTTGGCGCCAAACATTGCTGTCATTGACGACAACGATCACTTTTATCACTGCGTTGGCTTGACTGGAAAACATAGCGAAAAGGCTATTCGAGACAATGTTGGTAAAGTAGCCAATGCTATAACTGCGATCGGTGAACCAACTAATATCGAAGCGATTGCAAAAGAAGTTGGTAACAGCGACCTCGGGCACGTTGAAGCGCTGGCTAGTATTTCTAAGAACGTTGCCAGCTTGCACGGCCGTTGGGGCCTAACCAAGTGGCCAATGGTTAACCCTAAGAATATCCGCGACAAGATCTACGTAATCCTGCATGACCACAAAAAACCGATGCATTTTTCAGAGATCGCCGAAGCCATTAAAAAGAGTGATTTTAAGCGCAAAGACGTTACTACCCAGGCTATCCATAACGAACTGATTAAGGACAACCGCTTTGTGCTAATTGGCCGGGGAATTTACGCGCTGAAGGAATGGGGCTACAAGAAAGGAACTGTGGCCGACGTCATTGCCGAGGTTCTAAAAAAAGAAAACGGCTCCTTGCATCGCGATGAAATCGTTAGGCGCGTGCTTAAAAGCCGCCATGTTAAAGAAACTACGATCCTGCTGAACCTGCAGGGCAAGCCGCAGTTCAAGCGAGTGGCCAAAGCTACGTACGCATTAACTGAAAGCTAAGATGCCGACCAGGGAATTAGATCAAAATATGGTAGGTGCCCCCCTTGGTTGGACAACAGCGGAGTTAAGTCCAGATGATCGTCCAGCCGCGCTAGACCGTCTACAGGAACTCGGCATTGATAGGTGGGTAGTTGCAAAAGTCTGTGATGTACGTCGCAGTCGCGTTACGGAATGGTCTAAAACTGGTTTTCCGACGCGTAAAGGAAATCGTTCGATGTCCGTATTGGATAGGCTGACTGGATTGGCGGGTCATATGCGGAGTGATTTAGGCCTCAATGATGAACAGGTTGGAGAATTTATATTGCGTGAGCCTAATAGCCATGACTGGCAAATAGATGACTTGGACGATACAGCTCGCTGGAGAGACGCTTCGCTGGTTCAGACACACATTGGTGGTTTTAGGCGCTTGGGGTACAACGGCCACCAGACCATAGAGGAACGCCTTCAGAAATGTTTTCCCGATAATTATCAGACTTACTTGGGCCGGCTGCAAGAAGCTGCAGCTGCCGGCGAAGAATAAACTTTAGCGATTTTTTAGTTACCCCCCCTACGGGGTATAATTATTCCTAGAGATCCACTAATGAAACTACTCAGAAGAAATAAAAA
>JBBTWK010000100.1:6077-15999 GCA_038062805.1 Patescibacteria group bacterium | reverse complement strand
GAGCTGCAAACCAAAAGCTTTTTCGCTTCCTTTTAGAAAAATGCCACTCGCCAATCTTAAAAATTAAAGAAAAACAGTTTGGTTTGCGCCGCCACGCAAGCGGCGGACGGTGCCGCGGGGCGGGCAATCAAACAATTCGCTCGAACAAGGTTCGAGCACCGTTCAATATATTCGACCAGGTTAGAGCACAATACAAAAATGCTTGCGGTTATTGCTTGTCTAAAGCGGAATTTTTGCCGTGGTTAATTAGCTGGCAATCTAGGTGGTTCCGATAAGAGCTCCAACCGAAACAACTCTCATCGGCATATATATTTAATTTGGGGCGAACGATGGGACTCGAACCCACGACTTTCTGCGCCACAGGCAGACGCTCTAACCAACTGAGCTACGCTCGCCTCGTCGTCCGCCTAGGCGGATTCCTCTCAATTTTGCAAAGCTCTGCTACGCACGATTTTGCAAAATTGGCTAAAACCATTATATGGTACAGCATAGTGGACGAAGTTAGAACCATACTTACCGCAGGAACTTAGTAGAGTTTACAATCGCCTTAAAATCTTCTAGCTTATCAGTGGCATCAAAATTTAGACTAACATCGAAAGCATCGTCGGTGCGGGCCGTAATCCTTTTTGACTGAATTAAAAAGACCACACTACTTTGGTCCTTGTTAGTAATTAAATAGGTATCCTCTACTACATTGCCTTTTTCGTCATTGTATTCGATATGCCGCTGTATGGCCTTGTAGCCGTTAATATTGATCGTATTATATAACTTTGGCTCTTCTTTAGCGCTAGCTTCCCAATCTGCTGTCATTTGTTTAGCTTGAGCTGGAGTTTTGTCTGATGTGACAATTATTGGGGCAGTTTCGGGGCCACCAGGATAATTGATGCTTATATTACTAACATTTCCTGAGGATTGGTTCTCCAATACTATTGGTAAGTTAGTAATAGTCCAGTCTTTGGGATAGGTAAAGGTATAGAGGTTTGTCTTATCAGTAAATTGCCCTGGCGTTTGTACAGTATTTGAAGCAGAATCTTTAGTCCGATCGTCTTTATTTTGCTGAGTTTGATACACATAATATCCAAGGCCTCCGATAAGCGCAATAATAACAATAATCAGAACGGTCCCAATTGCGCCAAATCCTTTTTGGATGTTTTTCATAAACCAATAGTATCACTAAACCCAAAGTACTTATGCTTGGTACCCCGGGCAGGATTCGAACCTGCGGCCTTGAGCTTAGAAATCTCCTGCTCTATCCAGCTGAGCTACTGGCCCGTGTTGACCCCAAAATACTAGCACATCTACCCCTGTTATTCAATTGTACGCGGTACTATAGCCGGAGAAAATTGAATTTAATACTGCTCCAAAGGAGAATGGCTAACTGATTGATTCTAGAACTGGTTCTACGGCCTTTGTGTGTATGTTGTAGGAATAAACATCAGCCGAAAGGCCATTACCGTAAAGTTCTATCAGGAGGGTGTCCTCGTCGGCCCAACCGATCAATAGCGATTGATGATATGGTTTATCCAGAAGTTTGCCACTGTTCACTAGATCCTGATATACATCGTTCACTAATTCGCCTTTTAGATTTATGGCGTTAACCCGTAAATCGTTTCCGGGGACTGTAGCAAATAGAGTAAAGTCAGCAGTTGGCAGCAATGGCCAAGCAAAATTATCAGTGTTAGGAATATCAACTATAGAACTGCCGGATTTTGTTAAGTCAATATAGGACTTAACTGTTTGAGAACCTGGATTACTCATATTGGTATATTTTGTAAAAAATAGTTTTGATCCGTATTGAGCAAGTTCAATTTTAGAATGAGGATCGTTTGTTATTTGTTTAGGCTGCTTAGTACCCAGGTCGAGGGCAAAAATGTTATTGCCAACAAATGTTGGATAGCCATCTGTTAGATGTACTGGGTCAATCGGATACGTATCTGAATAATAGATAGTTCCTGAATCTGCCGACCACGTTATATCAGTAAATGTTTTACTTCCATCTTGAAAATCTTCGCCATGCATTTTAACGTCATAGCTAGAAGTAGTGTAGTCGCTGGTATTGAGTACTACGATTTTATTTTCGTCTAGAAAAGCCCCAGATTTCCCGTCAGGCGAAGCGTAACCTTTGTAAAAATTGCCGGTTGGAATATTGTCAATCTGGGTAATCTTGCCGCTAATCAAGTCGACGCTTTTTACCAGAGTCGTGCGCTTACTCGGACTGTTTGGTTCTGTTGTAGTGCTGGTGAACAACATTTTATTATTCTTCAGCAAAATAGGATTAGAATTGAATACGGCTTGGCTTTCCGTTCCGCCCTTTATAAGGACATAGTTTTGCTTTTGTATCGTGTCGTATAAGTATATTTCCGAGTCAATAATACTTGTGTAGATATTAGTGCTATGAACATAAACTATAACTCTCGAAGTAACGGGTGCGTCGGCGGCATAAGCTTTTTTATTTAACCAATTCCCGCTCGAACTTACTTTATTAGTCGGCGGGGTATACGTCACTACGGCAATATCGGTAGATGTAGACTTGGCTACTCTTGGTAGATCAACCAATTGTTTCGCGTTGGTACTGCTTGGAGCTTTTTGTGATTTAGAGACAGTTGGTTTAGGTTTTGAATCAACGACCTTGCTCGTACCTGCATCCTTTAACTTTTGATTGTAGTGATTAACGATTCCGTATCCAAGGAGGCCTAGAATAACAAGGCCGGCAATAGCCAGTACCGCTATTACCTTGTGGTTTTTAAGTCGAGTAAATATTGTTGGTTTTCCCGGATCTGGCTGAACATTATTCAGGTAGTTCTGTGGTTGATTGTCCATTGTTTAACTTTAAGCATAATATAACAGATAAACTATATGACTGCACTGATAATTTGGTACCCCGGGCAGGATTCGAACCTGCGGCCTTGAGCTTAGAAGTCTCCTGCTCTATCCAGCTGAGCTACCGGGGCTTGGTGCGGGATACCAGAGTCGAACTGGTCTCCTCAGTTTGGAAAACTGATATATTAGCCGATATACGAATCCCGCTCGCCCTAACTATAGCAAATTGACCCCTGTTTCCCTAGATATCATAAACGACGCTGATGTTGGCGCCAAGGTCGTTTAGGCGGCCGGCTAGTTCTTCGTAGCCGCGGTTGATGGTGTAAACGTTGCGTAGCATCGACACGCCAGGCGCGGCCAGCATACCGATCAATAGAATCACAGCTGGCCGTAGCCCGCTTGGCGCCACCATATCGGCCGAGCGCCAGCTGGTCGGTCCGTTGATAAATACGCGGTGCGTGTCGGCAAGCTCCAAATCGACACCTAATTTTTTAATCTCGGTATACATCAGCGCCCGATCCTCATAAACCCAGTCATGGATTAGACTGCGGCCTTTGGCGCTAGCCACAATCGGCACAAAGTAGGGCACATGATCGATGTTTAGCCCGGGGTAGGGCCGACCGTAGATTTTGTCTTCTGGTGCCACTAAGTTGCCGTTATGCTTATAAATTTTAATATCAACCAGGTCAGTGTAGCCGTTATCGGCTTTATAGATATCGGACACAGTAAACTTTAGGCCCATCTTTTCCAACTTGAGCAACTCAAGCTCGAGAAATTCAATTGGCGCCCGTTTAATTATGATCGAAGAATTGGTCGTCACCGCTGCGGCGATAAAAGTCATAGCCTCGACCGGATCCTCGCTAGGGGTATAAGTAACATTTTTGCGGATATTTTTTACACCTCGAACCCGCAGGGTCGTGGTACCGATGCCCTCAATTCGGACTCCAAGCTTTTGCAAGAAGAAACAAAGGTCCTGGATTGCATAATTGGCGCTGGCCATCTTGATGACCGTTTCGCCTTCGATGCGCGCTGCTGCCAAAAGGGCGTTTTCGGTAGTAGTATCGCCCGACTCGTATAGTATTACCGGCCGTTTGGGCAGCTGGCGTCTGACGCTAATATGGTAGTTACCTTTGTGGGCTTCGATGTGCGTACCAAATTCTTCGAGGGCATAGATATGGGGCAGTATTGTGCGCTTGCCAATTTCACAGCCGCCAGCATAGGGGATTTTAAGTTCACTGCAATCGTGCATTAGGGCGCCAGCTAGTAAGATAACAATCCGCGTTTTACGTGCCGCCTCTTTGTTGATATTTTCGAGATCCAACTTAGCGGGAACTTTAATTTCCAAATCGCTATCGCCAGCCCAGCGGACGGACACACCAATACTGGTCAAAACTTCAATAACCCGGTTAACTTCCTCAATCCGCGGGATATTTTTAAGCCGGGTTGTACCTTTATTGAGTATGCTGGCGCAAAGAATTGCCACCGCCGCGTTCTTGCTTTTTTTGAGTGTAATTTCGCCTTTAAGTTCGTGACCGCCCTCAATTCGCAGGTTTACGCCTTGGCTGCCCAAGGTCACAATTGGCCGGTGCAGGGCATCGCTGATGCGCCCCAATGTATCCAAGCTCAAGTTTTGCTTGCCGTGCTCGATACGGTTGACGGCCGACTGGCTGGTGCCCAATTTTTTAGCAAAGGCGGCCTGGGTTAGGCCCCTCTCTTGGCGTATTTGGTAAATTAAACGGCCGATTTTCTGGTTGGTATCGTGCATAAAACTCTGTAATCATATCACACACGATATAAACTTCAAGGAAAGTTTTGTACTAATTTTACAACTTACTTTCTTACTCCAAACTGCTAAAATTAGGCCATGATCTAGCTGCCTAAAATCTGCCCGAGAACATTTAAAAAGATTTTAGGGGGTTTACTATGAAGGACAAAGAAGTAGAAAAATTAATAGCCGCCGAGGTGCGACGCCAAAGTGAAGGCTTAGAAATGATTCCGAGCGAGAATCACACTTCGGCCGATGTGCTTAAAGCATTAGGATCCAGGCTGACGGATAAATACTCAGAGGGTTATCCGGAAATGCGTTACTACGGCGGCTGTGAAAATGTTGACGCGGTTGAAAATTTAGCTCGTAATCGTGCCAAAAAGTTGTTTGGTGTCAACCACGCTAACGTTCAGCCTTATTCCGGGTCGCCAGCCAACCAGGCAATTTATTTCGCACTGGTGGATCCTGGCGATACGGTCATGGGTATGCACCTGTATTTTGGCGGCCATATGACTCATGGGCTAAAAGTTAATTTTTCAGGCACAATTTATAAGTCAGTACAATACCACACCGGTAAAGACGGCTATCTAGACTACGACGAAATGACCAAAATGGTCAAGGCTGAAAAACCAAAATTGATTTTTGTTGGTGCCACAGCTTACCCGCGGATATTTGAGTGGGAAAAATTACGTGAGATTGCCGATCTATCTAAGGCCTGGTTAATCGCCGACATTTCACATATCGCTGGTTTGGTGGTCGCCGGAGCGCACCCTTCGCCAGTTGGCCAAGCCGATGTAATCATGACCACTACCCATAAAACCCTGCGCGGGCCGAGAGGCGCGATGATTCTATGTAATGGTAATCCCTCCAACCCATTGAAGGCAGTTGAAAGAAAGTCAGAAAACCTGCCAACCCTCATAGACCGGGCAATTATTCCAGGCTTGCAAGGTGGGCCCCACAATCACCAAACTGCCGCTATTGCTGTGGCTCTACGCGAAGCGGCTCACCCTAGCTTCAAAGTTTATGCCCAGCAAATTGTGAAGAATGCCAAGAAGCTGGCGGAAGAATTGCTTGAAAAGGACTATAAATTGGTGACTGGTGGGACCGATAACCATCTATTATTGATTGATTTAACAAACAAAAAGATTATCGGTGCTGATGCCGAAAAAGCTCTGGGCAGAGCCGGTATTACG
Source organism: Patescibacteria group bacterium (assembly GCA_038062805.1). GTDB lineage: Bacteria > Patescibacteriota > Saccharimonadia > Saccharimonadales > UBA10212 > UBA6824. Next base: position 10,221 of record JBBTWK010000100.1, on the reverse strand, counting down.
GTCAATAAAAATACCGTACCGTTTGACCCACGTTCGCCGTTTAGTCCATCAGGTATTCGGCTGGGAACACCAGCATTGACTACACGTGGAATGGAAGAAAAAGAAATGGTTCAAATAGCCAGTTGGATCGACCAAGCCATCCAAAATGCCGATGATTCCAAAAAGCTTGACTTGTTAAGTAAAGAGATTCGTGAATTTTGTCTGCAGTTCCCCCTTCCCAGCGATAGATAAAAGTGAAGAAATATTTTGAACTCACACCAGCAGCCTATGTAGTCTTCCGCAAGAACGAAGAAATTCTCTTGGTGCGTCGAGCCAACACAGGTTATTTTGATGGTAGTTACAGCTTGCCCGCCGGGCATTTTGACGGTGGGGAATCGGCAACTAGTGTGGCTATTCGTGAGGCCAAGGAAGAAGTGGGAGTGGATATTAATTCTAAAGATCTACGACTTGTTCATACTTCACACAGAGCCTCAAATATACCAGTTAAGCACGAGCGAATAGACTTATTTTTTGAAGCAAAAAAATGGGAGGGCGAACTTACCAACAAAGAGCCGCGCAAGTGCGATGAACTTCGCTGGGTAAAAATTGATCAACTGCCTCCAAAAATGGTGCCAGAAGTCAAGCAAGCACTTCAAAAAATTGCTGCCGGCGAAATATACTCAGAATTAAATTTAAGGTAATAGCTCGGGTTCTTGTTCGAGAACGATGTCAAACATTTGATGCACCTTGGTTTGAATCTTTTGTTTGAAGGTCAATAGATCGGCAGTGTTTTTAGCGTGTTCGTTGATGAGCACTAAAGCTTGAGCCGGCCAGGTAGCCATACCAGTTTGTTTATCGTGCACACCCTTAAAACCAGCTTCTTCGAGCAACCAACCAGCCGAAATTTTGACCCTGTCACCGTGCGTCCAGCCCTTTATATCCGGATATTTTTGTTGCAATATTTCAAACTCCTCCTTGCTAATAACCGGGTTGGTGAAAAAAGAACCATTGTTAGCAACTTTAGCGGGACTGGGTAGTTTAATAGCCCTGATAGCAATCACCGCCCCGCGGATTGTTCGCGGGTTGTAGTCTTTGATTTTGTGCTGAGCTAAATACTTTTGCAGGCTTTCATAAAAGGGCGGCGCTGGAGGAGTTTTACTGAGCCGTAGAGTAATCGAAGTGATTATAAACCGTCCTTTGTCGCTAAATTTGAAGCGGCTAGTGCGGTAAACAAAGCCGCAAGCTTTGTTTTTAATTACTATGTAGTCGCCGGTTTGGGTATCGAGGGCTGTTAGCTCAACTAGAGTTTGAGCTATTTCGGCACCGTAAGCGCCGATGTTCTGGACAGGTGCAGCCCCGGCCCGGCCGGGTATGGCCGATAAAAATTCAATACCGGACAAGCTCTTTTTAACAGTCCACTCGACTACTTCATCCCAGTCTTCACCGGCGCCAATGCGGACAGTCACACCATGGCCGTCCTGGTCCAAAACTTCCCGGCCGGCAATGCGGTTGGCAATGAGCAGTCCTTCAAAACCCTCGTCGCGCCAGACGATATTGCTTCCCTCGCCGACAACAATCATTGGCAAACTTTGCTTTTTAGCCCAATCCACCAGTTTTTTTAAATCATCTTCAGTGTGCGCTTCACTAAAAAAACGGGCCTTGCCGCCGAGGCCCATAGTGCTATAGTCGCGCAAACTGACATTGTCCTGGATATGCATCCCGTTAGAACCCACTTACCTTCCGTACCTTGGTTGACGGTTGAACACGTGTGCTTGCTTCGACGTATTGATAAATATTATAGGTCTTCTGGGTTCTAACGGGATGCATTAGCTTCATTATACTCAACCTGCAAATTTGCCAGGGCTACATGCAGCAATGTTACAATATGCGTATATGGATAAACCCAGATCCGAAACTCCCTACAAACCACTCGGCAAAAAACTCAAAGAGCTGCGTAGTCAGGCCAACGAAAGCTTAGCCGAGGCATCGGGCGCCGTTGAAATTGATGTGCGCCAGCTTGCCAGTTTTGAGCTAGGCCAAACGCGACCTACCGAGGATGTGCTGTTACTTCTGCTCAGCCACTTCGGCGTCAAAGATGATGAGGCGCTGAGGCTTTGGGAAGTCGGCGGCTATCATATGGCCAAAATCCCGGCCGTACACATGATGAGCGACCCCGCTAGTAGCCACAGCGCCTCGTCCGATAGCCATGTTTTATTTACCGATATTGTGGACGTAATCGTCAATAATTACGGTGTTGTTATGAACTTTATGCAAAATACCGGGCCAGCCAGTCAGCCCTCAACTGTGGCCAAGGTCGGTATGAGCCGCGAACACGCCAAAAGTGTCCTGCAAATTCTGCAAGCTACGCTTTTGCAAACCGAACGTAACCCAAAACGCATCAATGCCCCCGGCAGCTCTAGCGAATCTCCCAAAAACTGATATAATAACCCCTGTTGCGTCGGAGCAAGCTAACGGCTTGCGACACGCCAAAATTAACTGAAGTTTCTTTTGGCGGTCTCCAGCCTCAAGCTGCTCCTCCTTTCAAATCGACAAGCAAGTGTTTGCTTGACTCGCCGATTTGTAAGAGCAGCCCAATTTTGTGCGGTCGTGCGCAGCAGATCCGTGCAAAATTGAAAAGGAGCAACATAGCGCTAAGCCGAAGCTTTTGGCTAATAGACAAAACGAGGCAAGCGCGTAAGTTGCGACGTGCGCCCGTAGCTCAGCGGATAGAGTACTTGGCTTCGAACCAAGTGGTCGGGGGTTCGAATCCCTCCGGGCGTACCACTATTTTTTTCTGCCGCCCTTTTGCCATTTGACTGCATTTAGAAATGGCGCAAATAAATCATCGTCCTTGCTGGAAATAGCAAAAAGTGCCAGCTCATCTGGGCTGGGGTTGCGAGATTGAAATTTTACGAAAGGCACATCCTCAATTACAGCAATAGGCGTCTGTTCGGCACCCTCACCCATTACGGCTACGGCTGCAGCGGCCAGCCCACTGGCCACACCAGATTTGCTTACCTCAAACTTTCTACCGAATAAATCTGGTTTACCGATGTAATCATTGGTTGGCTTAAAACCGCTATAACCAATGGCAATGCCTACCGTTCCCCAACGCATTGGCATACATGTGCTGTCAGTAATCAAAACGCCGACTTTCTGCTTGCTAAAACGATTTACTAAGTATTTTCTGATTTCATTTGCGGTTTTCTGGGCGTTGCTTGGCCATAAAACATAATGGCCATTGGCATTGGATTCATCTATTCCAGCCATTGGTATGAGCGTGTTGTTTTTGATAGCAAAACTAAAACCGTACCTTGTATCTTGCCAAGGCAAATACCATTCGGACTCCTGAGGAACTAAATCCTCACGGCTGATATCGCCGACCGGAACAACCCGTCCCTCACATAACGAGATAACCTTTGAGGTAATTACGACGATGCTTCCTTCTTTAAGTTCCTTAAGAGAGTCATCCAAAAACTCAAATATAGCTTGAGAATTTGGTAAAACTTTCTGGGTTTTTATAGCTTTTACTCTCATGTTTACTTACCTCTTAACCACCTAACACCAACATACACCAAAGGTGTTTCTATAATAGATAGACAGCACTTAATAAGCCAGTAAGGAATTATTAGCCCAAACAAGAAGCTAAGATTATCTCCTAGTCCATGATTAAGTGAGTAAAAAGCTAGAAAAATGAAGACTAGCGAATCGATGAACATTGAAACAAAATTGGAAAGGTTATTACGAAGCCAGAGGACTTTTTTATGAAGCTTTTGGCGCAGCTTAGCGAATATCGCCACATCTAGAAATTCTGATATGGCAAAGGCGGTCAGGCTAGCCAGTGAAATGCGGGCTGTCAAGCCAAAGATTTTATCATATGCCGACTCGGTAGAACTAAAGCGGTGCGATGGTGATAAATGTGTAGCCAGCACCGCAAACAAAAATAGCAAGGCTACGACTATTAGACCCGACCACACCATGCTGCGCGCCCTTTTTTTGCCGTGTACCTCAACCACGACATCGGTCAAGGTAAAAAGTAGCGGCAAAACAAAAATTGCCACACTAGCGTTTAGGTGCATCCAGCTGAAGCTGGTTAGGGGGAAGGTTTTGGCCCCCATCAACTCGGCGCTCATGACACCAAAAATATAAAGTGCAACTACTAAGT
>JBBTWK010000100.1:0-6067 GCA_038062805.1 Patescibacteria group bacterium | reverse complement strand
TCTTATACTAAACATGATCTACCTCTCTAATTTAAAAAATCTCTAAAAGAGGTAGGTAGATCAAATGACTATATTTTTAGCTACTTACCTCTCGTTTAAGAGGGGCTATCTACAAATCCGGACCAGGTTGTTACTCGTTTATTCAGCAACATAGTAACTTCATTGTAGCATCGTTTACAAAACAGGGGTGAAATGCTAAAATTCCAGAGTTCTTAAACTGTAGCCCACCCAATTCTGCAAGGTTGTGCGTAGCAGAGCTTGTAGAATTGAGAAGGAGGAAGCGACTCGAGGTTGGAAGTAATCAAGGTCTACCGCGCTTACGGAAACCGAGCGTCGATTCCGACGAGGGCCTGTAGCTCAGTTGGTTAGAGCAGCGGCCTCTTAAGCCGCGTGTCGAGGGTTCGAATCCCTCCAGGCCCTCCATTCAAAAAGTCTAGCCTTGTGCTGGGCTTTTTGAATGGTTGTTCTGGTGGGATCGGTTTCACGACGCAGATTTTCCGAAAGAAAATATGCCAGTCGTGGGTTCGGTCATTAAGCTCGGCCGCAGGAGCTTGCTTTGAGGACGAGCGCAGATGTGCGCTCACCCCGCTGGGCCCTCCACGCAAGCCCTCAAACCCGTTACTTAGTGCCCTCTTCAACAGGTCCTTTTATCCAAGGAGGAGGGAAGTGATCCAGGCCCTTAATAAGACTTTTCATAGTGTCTCTTTGGCTGTTGCCGCCGTTATTCACCCGGACGTTGTAGAGACAGAGCGTGCAAATCTCTCCATACGTATGCCCAATTCCCGTTCGAAGTCGTTTATCCTGTACTTAACCACCATCCTCGAGTCTGCATCATTGCCAGAAGAGTTCATTTTACCACTCTGGTAGCCTATATTGTTGCGCATGGAAAGTGGCCCGGTTATGAAACCGCCAGCCGCAATGGCAGACGAGCCGCTGGCCCCGTAATTACAAGCATCGTCTTTTGGCTCATATGGATCAATGCCGACTATGTCAACCAGTTGTCTTCCGTTGAGGCCGCCCATCCATTTTCTGCCCAGCCATCGCCCGGTTGCCATAACCGGCAACTTGCTGGCTACGGGCTTAGAGAATAAAGCGACCTGCTCGCCCGGAATCGGTGCCTTTTGCGGGGCGTCATAATCAAGAGCCGGAATGCTGTTGAAGTCAGTCATTCCATCGCCCCCTTCGTTCGTCATGGCCTCGATGTCTACTAGGGCAAAGTCGCTACCGCCAGGTGCCATGACAGAAATACCCTTAACTATTGCTATCGGATTTTGAACATCGTCTTTGGCTATGGCGTAGTCATTCATCATAGCACCAATGATATTTTGGGCCGGCCAGGCGTCCGCATCCTTAAAGTTCGCGTTAGCCGTTGGGAAACAGTGTCCGGCTACCACCCCGTATGACTTACCATGAGTAGCTATCTTGGTAACTGTGCACCATTCTTGCCATGGTGTGTTGCCAGAGGCGGTTTTGCTTCGCCAGACCATTCTCATAGTTGATTCAGCCAGTTTCCGACGAATCTCTGGCGATACTTTCTTCTCATAACCCGGCAAATCCTCGACCCTTCGGAGTCCGCGGGCACTAAGCTGCTCTTTAGAGACACCGATAAGCCGAGCGGCGATTTCAGCGGCCCGTTCCAAATCGCCCTGCTGTTGAGTTTCGGCGGGGGTTGGTTTAGGTTTGACTGGCTTTTCACTAGCCATTACTGGCGAAGCCAATATCCCGCTCATTGCTAAAACACTATTGGCTGTGGCGCCGATTTTCATGGCCCGTCGCCGGAGCGAGCGTCTAGGCGCAGGGTCGATATCTTGGTTTTCGTTAGGCATTTTTGTTTTTAACCTATAGAGAATATATACCATACTGATAGAGCACGAGCAATATACTCAGACTGCTTTCTTGATAGTATAAAGGGATGAAATTGCTCGATGGCAAAGAACTGGCAGGGTTTATTAAGGAGCGGCAAGCAAAAGATGTTCGCCGACTTCGTGCTGTAAAAATTTTTCCTAAACTGGCTATTGTCCAAGTCAAAGACGACCCGGTCATTAACACTTATGTCCGCCTCAAAAAGAGGTACGGTGCCGATATTGGTATAGAAGTTGAACAGTACACACCAAACCAGGCAGACGTGCCTAAACTACTGAAAAAATTGAACGTCGATAAAACAGTGAATGGAATCATTGTTCAATTACCCCTGTCAGACGCATCCCAAACAGACAAAATCGTCAATATGGTTGCGCCCCAAAAAGACGTCGATGCCCTGGGCAAGAAAGCCAAATTCGACCCGGCGACGCCGATGGCAATCTTATGGTGGCTGAGCGGTTATAACATAGAACTGAAAGGTAAACATATTTTGCTGATTGGGCGGGGAAAACTGGTGGGCGAACCGCTGGAAAAAATCCTTAAAGCTTCTGGCTACGATGTTGAGGTTATTGGCCGCGAAGTTAAGTCTGTTGCCAGACATACCAAAGACGCTGATATTATCATAACCGCCACCGGTAGTCCGGCTGTGCTCTATCCGGATATGATCAAACAAGGCGCGGCAGTAGTTGATGCTGGCGTAGCTAGCGAAGAAGGCAAAACCGTCGGCGACCTGTCCCCAGAGGTATATAAGCGTGACGATTTAACCGTGACGCCGCAAAAAGGCGGCGTCGGTCCACTGACTGTCTGTGCCCTCTTTGAAAATGTTATTCGGGCTGCTGAACAATATCGAGCATCTAAGTAATACCAAAGACTTCTGTGGGTTCCGCATCTTCTATTTGAGATATTCTCTGTTTTTTAACATACTCGGCCACAAATTCGACTATTGCTTCTCCTGGGACATCTAACTCACCGTTGACTATGCCTTCCGCACTTTTACTAACGATAGTCACATCTCCGGATAGATCTGAATTATGAAAAAATGTAATCTGTCCTCCAGCAACCTCTTTACGAACTTCAGTGCCGGTAGGAACATCATAATTAAAAGTGTGCATAGCCATAATAAACCAAAATTTTGAGATAAAGTCAAGAAAGTTTAATATAAGAAGATGCAATTTAAGATAGGCGTTTTTGATTCGGGTGTTGGCGGATTATCGGTGGTCCAGGCCATCCAAAAAGCTCTACCGGAGCTGGAAATTATCTATAAAGACGATGCCGAGCATGTGCCATATGGCATCCGCAGTATTGAGGAAATACACTCCTTCGTAAAGCCGATATTTAGAGATTTTATTGATGAGGGTTGCAAAGTGATAGTAATTGCCTGTAACACCGTAACCACTAACTTAGCCGATAAATTAAGAGCTGAATTTCATGTACCGATGGTCGGCATGGAGCCAGCTATCCAACCGGCCGCCGCGGCCAGCAAAACAGGGGTAATCGCCGTTTGCGCCACTCCTCGAACTCTCTCTAGCAAGCGGTACAAGTGGCTCAAAGAGCAGTTCGCCAAGGGCGTGAAAGTTTTAGAACCGGACTGTAGTGATTGGACACAAATGATTGAAAATAACAGGGTAGACCGCGAAAAAATCGCAAAAATAGTCGATGATATATGCGAGGCAGGTGCTGACCAAATCGTGCTGGGCTGTACGCACTACCACTGGATAGAACAACAAATCAAAGACCTGACTAAAGGCCGCGCCAAGGTCATCCAACCTGAAGCTCCGGTTATAGCTCAACTCAAGCGAGTTCTCAAGGAATTATAATGTCCCTAATTCTGACATATGTCAGAATTAGGGGATAAGTTTTGAGGCGTCAAACTAGTTTATTAACGGCATTTTTAAACTGATTACCGCGGTCTTTATAGTCGTGGAATAAGCCAAAACTGGCACAGCCGGTGGAAAGTAGCACTACATCGCCCGGCCCTGCGACCCTGCGGGCCTCGGCAACAATATCGGTCATTTTATCAAGGCCGGCAGTTATTTTGTCAAAACCGTGATTACGCAGCATTTGCTCGATTTTTGGCCCGGTTTGACCAATAGTTATTACATGTCTGGTCCGATCCTTAACAACCTCATCAATCATTGGTCCAAAATCTAAGCCTTTGTCCGAGCCGCCTAATATTAAAACTTGCGGTTGGATTAAAGCCCTCATGGCAACAATAGCCGTCTGAGGAGTAGTCCCAAAGGAGTCATCGTAGTATTTAACACCGTCTACTTCGCGCACAAATTCTAGCCGGTGCGGGAGTCCGCTAAAGGCGGCTAGTACTTTATGGATAGCTTTCACATCAGGGGTAATTTGCCAAACAACGGTGACGGCGGCACAAATGTTTTGGAGGTTGTGCTCACCAATCAGCTTGATTTCCCTGGTATCAATTACCTCTGTTTCAGGGTCGCCAACAGCAATTACACCTTCATTTTTGGCCACCGCGCCGGGCGGTGCGAAGTAAGGGATTTTTATACCCGGTGAGCTGCCGGCAATCCGTTGAGAGAGTTCATTATCGGCAAAATAGATAGCAATATCATCCTTTTTCTGGTGAGAGAACAGATTGGTTTTGGCAGATATGTACTCCTCCATATTTGGGTGCCAATCCAGATGTTCCTTGGTAATCATTAAACAAACAGCGATATGCGGGCTGTAGGGGAAGTTATAGAGCTGATAGTTAGTTATCTCTAGCACCACCCAATCTGTTTCTTTAACTTTGGGTAAAATGTCCAAAACACTGACGCCGATGTTACCGGCCAAGAAGACATTTTTTCCAGCGGCTTTTAGCATTTCGTAAATAAGTGTCGAGGTCGTACCTTTGCCCTTACTGCCGGTAACACCTATCAAGTTCTTAGTTTTCACGTTTTCAAAGAAGATATGCCAAACAGTGGTAGCCTTTTTCCAAAAATTCTTATCTTGGCCAAATTTTTGCTCCAAATTCTTAATAGACGTGACAGAGTAGACAATTTTTTCACATTTCTCAATACCGTCCAAGTAACTCAGGTCGGTTACATTGCTGGTAATGCCGGGTGGTTTTTCCTCTGTTAAAAACTGAACTTTAATCTTGTCCGACTGTCCGGGAAAATCGTCTCGTGGGTGCTCATTAACTATCAGATAATCGTGGTCTGGCCCAAAGTAGTGGAAGGCGCTCTGTCCCTCTATACCCCAGCCGACAATGCCGATCTTCATCCCTCAATAATAACAGATGGGCAACACTCGTTGCTTGATTTATGGGTGCTATACCTCTGTTAACAAAAACAACTATGCTCAATCTGTTAAATTACGGGCTAACAGAGGTGAAAATGCTTGTGCTTATGAAGGAATATGCAATAGCATATTGACAGACTTTGACGCTTGTGGTAGAGTATGAACATCCTCGCCATTGGGTGATAAGAGGTGGAGGGGGAAGTTACCTTAACAATTCGGCGAAGTTTGCATGCGATTTAGAAAGACTAAAATCAAACTAAATTAGAGCAAACTAGATAGTTATTGGGTTTTAAGCCCAAATAACCGACTACCAACTTTTGTAAAAGTGGAGTACTACGGCTTGATTCGAGATAGGTACCTCACGCTTTTGGGCTAAGCTGACTTGGCCCTGAGAAGCGTGGGGTGCCGGTTCCGATCGGCCGGCACCTCCACTTATCAAAATTCCCGATCGAAAGAACGAGGAGGTGAGACTAATGCGCGTCAAGCGCATGATCCTCGTCGCCTCGACTTTGGTCGGGGCGTTCATGTTCGCGGGCTCCGCGCTCGCGAGCCCGGCCGCGTCCAACCGTGCCGAGTGGCGCGGTTGGTGTGGGGGTCCGGCAGCAACCGGGCCTCAGATGTTGCGAAACATGAAGCAGTACGGCATTCGGGCACAGCTCGAGTCGTACTACGGGATCGACAACATCAACATGACCCTCGAGTCGTTCTTTGCCGACGTCCGGATGGCGACGCTGTCGCGGACGATGGTGCAGACCGATAACAGGGGTTGCAACCCCGGCAGCTTCTTCGACGCCAAGAACCGCGTCAAAGAGCCAGGCGACAGGATGGCCGTCCGCGGCCGTGCTCTCCGGGCGAAATTCCCGGATGGGTACTCGCTTGTCCCGAAGCCGGGGTGGAGGCGCGTCGAGATCCCGCTGAAGACAATCGGGCAGGCCGACTGCTCCAACCCCGGCAAGGGGAAGGG
>JBBTWK010000099.1:0-8582 GCA_038062805.1 Patescibacteria group bacterium | reverse complement strand
CATGGTTATGAATGATAGCCAGTGTTTTCATTTCCACGACCGCCTTGTGCCGCTCGGCTATATAGTAGTCGGCCACCGATGGTGTAGCCGTGCCCAAGATAACCTTGGCGCTTGATATGGCACCTAGCTGGCTGGCTGCCCTCAGAGCGAAGTAGCGGGGCGACTGTTCTTGTTTGTAGGCAGGCTCGTGGGCTTCATCAACAACAATCAGCCCCAGATTACTGACTGGTGCGAACAGGGCCGAACGCGGACCAATGATAACGACCGGCTCAGTTGCCTCTAAAATCGCAAACCAAAGTTTTTTTCGCTTGGCAGGCGATAGCTGAGAGTGCAATACATAAGTTGGGTGAGGCAGCAGCTGCTCTACAGCAGCCGCTAGCTGAGAGGTCAGGGCGATTTCGGGAGTCAGCAGCATAACCGATCGACCGGCGCTTAGCACCTCCCGCGCCAATTCCAAATAGACACGGGTTTTACCGGTGCCAGTATCGCCGTGCAAAAGTACAGTAGTGTTTTTAGTCCTTGAAATGGCCTTGATTGCCTTGTTTTGGTCGTCGGTCAACGGTAGGTCGAACTCTATCTGCACAGCAGCAGTAGCGGTAATGGACTGCCCATGCTCGGGATGAGTCCGCCGGATAGTGGTCGTAGCCGGAGTAAATTGGCGCAGGGCATCACCCAAAGTCGCGGCATAATAATCTGCTAGCCACTGGGCCAGCTGGAGGCATTGCCTAGGTAAGGGTCGGTCGCTCAACAGAGTTTTTACCTCTTTGGTGGCAAATTTTGGTTTGCTGACCTCGCGCATCACAAAGCCGGTCACCATCCGTTTTTGCAGAGGCAGTGTGACTGCAGACAGCGGTTTTAACTTATCTTTAGAGGAATAGGTCAGCGGCTTACTGCCGTGGTAGTGGCCATCGGCCAAAAAAACCTCATAAAAATAGGGCATAGCCCTATTTTAGCTTATAGCCCATAGCCAACAGCCATTAGCCGATGTCTATGAGCTGCAAGATACTTAACAAGTCAGCATCAATCATATGGCTAATTGCTAACGGCTAACAGCTAATTGCTTGCCCCTGCGGGGGCAAGTGATGTATACTTTACGTCGATCAACTAAGCAAAAAGGTGTTGCTGAGTGTTAGATACATTTATTACTTCCAGAGTGCGTCGAAAAATTATCGTGGTATATGCTAAATACCCCGATTTTAAAACTCACGTAAGGGGACTGGCTAAGCTTATTAAAGAAGACCCCGGTAATATCCAGCGCGAATTAAAACGCCTGGAAAAGATTGGTTTTTTGATCAGTGAACGTCAAAGCAATACCAAAATTTACTACACTAACAAGCAATTCCCGATTTTTAAGGAACTCCAAAGTATTGTGCTGAAATCCCAGCGCGCGAGCCAGAGCAAAAGACAACAATTATGATTCAAGTAACTAGAAAAGATGGCAAAGAATCGATTGAAAATATGCTAAGGCGTTTTTCGCGTAAAGTTTCTCAAGCCGGCGTGCTGGCTAGTGCCAAGCAAGGCCAGTATTTTGAAAAACCGATTAGTAAGCGCGACCGCCGCACCAAGGCCATCCTGCGCGGGCAGCGTAAAGCCGCCAAAATCAAGAAACTCAAACTCGGAAAATAAGGATAAAAAATGCAAGATAGACTGGATAGCGACTTAAAAGTCGCCATGTTGGCAGGCGATAAGCAGCGGACCGAAGTACTAAGAGGGTTAAAAAACGCCTTACAGTACGAAGCCGTAGCCCAAAATTCTGCCGATCGACGTCTTAGCGAAGAGCAAATCCAGAAAGTGCTGGCCCGCGAAGCCAAAAAACGCCAGGAAGCGGCCGATATTTATGCGGAAGCCGGCGAAAGTGAGCGAGCCGGATCAGAACTAGCTGAAAAAAAGATAATCGAAGCCTATTTGCCCGAGCAATTAGACAACGCAACAATTCTTGAATTAGTTAAAAAGGAAATTGCTGCCGCCGGAGTCCCGACGCTGGCCGATATGGGTAAGATTATCGGTGCTGTGAAGGCTAAAGCCGGCCACGGCGCTGACGGCGCGGTAATAGCAGGCATTGTGAAGCAAGAATTAGAAAGCTAAATAGTGGTCATTTTCTTTGGGATAGCCGGTTCGGGTAAGGGCACCCAGGCAGCCCTGCTTTCTAAGCGCATGGGTTGGCCGACTTTATCCAGCGGCGAAGTTATGCGCCGAAATCTGGACAACCCAGCTATTAAAGCTAAGGTGGAGTCGGGACAGCTGGTGGGCGATGAGGAACTTAAACCATTATTAGAGCGAGAATTCAGAAAACTTGGCGCTGACAAGCATGAATTTATACTTGACGGCACGCCTCGTAACGTTGAGCAAGCCCGCTGGCTGGATCAGAAGATAAAGGGCGGCGAGCTGAGACTAACAGCCATCATCCATATTAACCTCTCGGAGCAAACAGCTTTGGAACGTCTGGGGTCGCGGGGACGGCACGATGATGACTCAGGGGCTATAAAAGGTCGCTTTAAGTTCTACGAAAAATCGGTCGTGCCGGCGATGAGCTACCTGAAGTCCCAAGGTTACAAAATTGACGAGATTAGCGGTGAAGCTACTCCCGCCGAAGTAGAGGCGAGCATTCAGCGCGTTTTGGAGGCCAAGTCGTGACTTCGTCACTCCCATTAACCGTTCACCATGTGTTATCCGTTTACCGTTATCAATGGTCAGAGGTTAATGGCTAATGGTAAATGGAGCAACCGGAGGGAGCGTCTAATGCGGGCTAAGACACCGGCCGAGATTGAAATTATGCGCGAAGGCGGTAAAAAACTGGCCCAAGTTTTACAAATTTTGGCTGGGCAAATCAAACCGGGTGTATCGCCGCGTGAGTTGGCCACCGCCGCCGAAACCGAAGTTAAAAAAGCTGGCTTGCAGCCGATTTTAAAAGGTTACGAAGGCTTCCCGGACGTCCTTTGCATATCGGTTAACGAAGCCATTGTCCACGGTATGCCAGGTAAAAAACCGATTAAAGACGGCGACGTCGTCAATTTAGACTTAACGGTTGGCTATAAAAATCTGATCCTAGATTCGGCCTTCAGTGTTTACGCCGGTACCGGCCAGCCACCAGCAGATATCAAGAGGTTGCTAGAAGGTACACGGAGGGCTCTAGACGCTGGTATAGGCGCGATTAAAGGCGCTGGCACGCGTGTCGGTGACATATCGGCCGCTATCCAAGACGTTTTAGATAAATATAAGCTTGGAATCATCCGCGATCTGGTCGGCCACGCCGTGGGTGACAAAATCCACGAAGAACCCAATATTCCCAACTACGGCGTAGCTGGTACCGGCCCAGTGCTGCCGGCTGGTGTAACAATTGCCGTTGAGCCGATGGCTAGTCTGGGCGATTGGCACATTGATACCGCCAGCGATGGCTGGACAGTGGTTATGCGCGATGGCTCCGTCGGCGCCCACTTCGAACACACAGTGCTGGTTACAGACAAAGGCGCCGAAATCCTCACCACTTTATAGAGCTAAAAAAACCCTGTTTGCGAGGCCGGGCCTCGCAAACAGGTTGTGCTTGCAGTTAGGAAAGTTATCAAATACTATTCGGCTATGCCGAGCCGTAACAGATTAAAAGCTTATGTTTCTGACGGTTACTATCATATTTATAATCGTGGTGCTAATAAACGAAAAATTTTTATCGATGAAGAGGACTATTCTGTTTTTCTTAATCTAATAAAACGTCATCTTGCGGATCAACCGACCAAAGATCGCTGGGGAAGAGAATACAACTGGCTCCACCAAGACATGGAATTACTCTCGTTTTGCTTAATGCCGAATCATTTCCACCTACTGATATATCAAAGAACTCCAAAAGCTATGACCAGCTTAATGCACGATTTAGGTGGTGCCTACGCTAGCTATTTCAACAAAAAGCATCGTCGTCAAGGGCCGTTATTCCAAGACAGATTCAAGGCCTCATTAATAGATAGGGATGAATACTTGCAACACATTTCACGCTATATTCACTTAAACCCAGAGAGTTATGAGTCCTGGGACTTTTCGAGTTTATCGTATTTTCTTAACCACAAGAAAGCTAGTTGGATAAATCCGCAAAGAATTTTAACCATGTTTCGAGAAGGTGAATACAAGGGGTTCGTATCTGACTACAGATCACACAAGAAAATGTTAGATGAGATCAAGCTTGAACTGGCAAATTCGGCCGATCTTTAGTTTGCGAGGCCGGGCCTCGCAAACACTCGCCTCGCAAACGGGTTGGGTTAGATTGGCTAGGTTTGGCGAATTTAGTTTGACTTTTTAGCATAAGTGTGATAAGGTGTTGCTTAAGACTGATAAATAAAAAATAATTAGGAAAACAGAAATGGGCGAAAGACTAAGAACGAGTGAAATCACCGGTGATTTACACCGTGATGCCGAACTACTTTTAGGCAAGGTTGCGCTTCCGGGCAAAGAGGAAGTAATAGGCCTGTATGATCCTTGGCAGACCAGCCAAGACTATTCTGATACCCTCGAGGGCTCCGTTAGGACAGGCAAGACTGTTCTCACAGGTGACTTACACCGAGACACGGAAGCATTGTATCCTGGTGTTAAACTCCCTACCCACGAGCAGGCACGAGATTATGTTGAAGGCGGCGCTTGGGAAACCAACCAAGACTACCCCGACTAAGCTATAAATAAGAAAGGAAAATAAAATGTCAGAAAAACTAAAACCAGCTCACGCAGGAACAAGTGACGAACAAACACTCGCTAAACCGCAAAGCTCAGTGGAACACGGTAAACGCCGAAGGTTGCTCGGCAAAGCTGCCGCAATAGCGGGTAGTCTTATGGTAGCAGCTGGAGCGATAAAAGGCGGCGAAGCTGTTATTAACTCAGCCAGCCATGAAGCTGCTCCGCCCACCCCTAGAGAGATGGCATACGGGGATACTGGTTTTATTGCAGAAAGGGGTGAAAAGAATGCTAATAACCCAGACATGTTGGCAAGATTCAATAGTAGCCTTCCCAGAGAGCAACGCCCATACTCCGTAATAACGATGAAGGATGGTAGAGAAATTAGAGTTTATGTTAAGGATGTCAGTGATCTCACTACCAGTATAGATATGCGAGGAGATAGTAAATTAACACCTATGGGTCTGGCTCTGAGAACTATGTACGTTGAAGGTCACGCTGGTGGTCCATACGCTGAAGAAACTCCAGCGCTTGAAGTAGGTGGAGGTCGCTTAGACGAAAAGAAAGCTGAATTATACGGTCGCTCTTTCTACACTGGCTCTTCAGAGAATCCGCCCCTGGATCTTAAGCATGGCCTGAAAGTGGGCCTAAGTGGGAGGGAAGGCACACCTGGAGTAGAAACAGTGATACCGCCCATAGAGGTAATGTATGATTCGTATGAGGGCCAGGCTCAAACGGGCACTTAGGGCGTAACAACTGTAATCGAATCTCGATAAAGTAAGTGAATTATGAAAAAAGAGTCCCCCCTTGAAATTCCTGAGCTAGAACTACCGCCAATTGTAGCCAGGATTCACCAAAGGTATGAGGCGGTGCGGACGCCTCAATTACCTAAGCCGCCGGAACTTGCCGCCTATGAAGATCAAGCTCGAACAAAGCTAAATAATCCCCAGCCTGAAGTCCCATCTAACCCAGAGGAACTAGCAGAATCTTTGCTGATATACTTGCATGAGCGCGCTCAAGACTTACCACCCGGGTTCAGTAATTACAGCAGCCTCGTCCAGGCGACACTCGAGCAAATCGGCTTTGATTCTGCAGCCTTACCGCTGGAACCCAAAGCTAAGACCAACGTCTTGAGATATAAAG
Source organism: Patescibacteria group bacterium (assembly GCA_038062805.1). Taxonomy (GTDB): domain Bacteria; phylum Patescibacteriota; class Saccharimonadia; order Saccharimonadales; family UBA10212; genus UBA6824. The sequence goes on along the minus strand of JBBTWK010000099.1, from coordinate 2,789 downwards.
GTAATCCCCCAGAGTTAGCACTGAAGTTAATGGATGGAATATACGAAATTACTGGCGCAGTTCCAATTGCCAGTAGTTTTCAAGATGATGAGAAAAGGTCAATATCTCCACACATGCTTGAAACCCCAACTGGAATTATGGTGGGTAGCGAAGATCCATTGAGATTTGCGGGGCGTTTGTGGGCTGGATCTTGGAGGAGTAAGACGGTATTTTTCTACGAAACTTTGTGGCAGAGTGCATCCAAGAAAGATGAAAAACCGTATCGCGAGTTAAGGTGGCAATCTTTAGATAACCAAGGCGCCAACCAAGCCCTGGATGAAATAGTCCGACAGCTCTGGCTTGGTTCGGAAACTTTGCAAGCCGAGATAGAGAATTTGCCACAACCACCCACCAAAAGACAAAAAACGGCGTATACCATACGACGGGTTCTAAACAAAGTAGCATATCCCAAAGGTAAACCAGACTTACTTTAAGATACCGTAGATTTGCACGGCGGTATTTTTATTGCTGTAACCTGTAACCTACAACCTGTAACCTCTAGCTTGCCGAAGGCAAGCAGTAGCGCTATACTGCAAACGGATAGTATATTCAAATAAACATGTCATCAGAAGAAAAATTCTCCTACTTTGTTGGACTAGATATCGGGACTACATCTGTTAGATGCGTCGTTGGCGAGCTTACACCGGATGCCAGCTTGCCTAGTATCATCGCCTTTTCGCAGAGCCCAAATGGCGGGATGCGAAAGGGTAATGTGGCGCATGTTGACGAGGTGTCACAAGCCGTAATCAGTGCTGTAACAGAGGCTGAACGAGTGTCCGGCCGCGAAATAAAATCAGCCACGATTAACGTTAACGGCGCCCATGTGCAGGGCATTAATAGTAAAGGCGTAATTGCTATTTCTTCACCTGACCGTGAAATATCAGTCGATGATAGGTTACGGGCCGAAGAAGCGGCTACCATTGTGCAACTGCCGCCAAACAAAGAAATCATCCAGATTTTCGCCAAAAATTATCGCCTGGACGGGCAGGAAAATATCAAAGACCCGGTGGGCATGCACGGTGTTAGGCTGGAAGTCGACACCCATATACTCTTGGCTTCAATACCGGCGCTTAAAATGCTGGACCAGGTACTGGCGAGGGCCGAATTACACGCTTCGCACCGCAGCGTCAGCGCTTTGGCCGCCGCCGAGGCGGTGCTGGATAGGCAGCAGAAAGAATCAGGCGTAGCTGTAGTCGATATAGGTGCCGCTACGACCAACGTGGTGGTTATTGAAGACGGCGAAGTCGAACACATAGCCGTTATTCCGATGGGCGGTACCCATATAACTAATGACCTGGCCATCGGTCTTAAAACCGACCTCGATGTAGCCGATCTAATCAAAGTCAAGCACGCCTCTTTAAGCAAACGCGTGTCAGGTGAAGGCAGTTTTGTCAAAAACGGCGAGGAAGTTCGCTTCGACCGTGAAATGATGCGTCTGATTACTGAGGCTCGCGTCGAAGAGATACTAGAGTATGTCGACAAGGAATTTAAGAAGATCCACCGTTCGCGTAAGCTGCCAGGTGGCGTGGTGTTTGTCGGCGGCTCCGCCAAACTGCCAGGTCTTGTAGATTTTGCCAAGGAAGCACTGCAGTTACCGGCCCGGATAGGCAGCCCCAAACAAGTATCGAAGGTGGTTGATGGCTTGGACGACCAAATTTTCGCACCGGCTATTGGGCTGATGCTGCTAGATATGTACCTTGGTCCGCCCACCGCCAGTAGTTTTGACGAGGTCAGCAATAGCCTTTTTCGATCTATTAAAGCGGCGCGTAGCAGCATTTTGGGCCGCGTCAAACGCCAAAAATGAATGCTCAACGAGGTAAAAATCGAGCAACGGATTAATGCAGATTTAACAGATTGAAACATTGGTCATTCATTGAAAATTGACCATTGCTAATTGATAATTCGCGCGTGCAACATTTTTTTATTCAGTGAAAAAATGTCACGAGCAGCGTGAGTATCAATTGCATTCAAATATTACTTTTGCGTATAATGTAATTAATGACTCGTTACACTCATCAGCTATTAGCACCTAGCTCTCAGCTCTTAGCATTTTTGTCTAAGCTAACGGCTAATGGCTATCAGCTAACAGCTCAAGCGACTGAAAGGAGCGTCTTATGCCCCAAGTAGATCCGGCCATCGAGACCTTTGCCCGTATTAAAGTAGTAGGTGTCGGCGGTGCCGGCGGTGCAGCCATCAATCGGATGGTAGAAGCAGGTGTTACGGGGGTAGATTTTATCGCGATTAATACTGACGCTCAGGCTCTGCATCATAGCAAAGCCAACCAAAAGGTTCACATCGGCAAAGAAGCGAGCAAGGGTTTGGGCGTGGGTGCCGATCCGCAGTTAGGCCAAAGGGCTGCCGAGGAGTCATTAGACGAAATTGAAAAAGCTGTCGCTGGTGCCGACATGGTCTTTGTGACCATCGGTGCCGGCGGTGGTACCGGTAGCGGTGCCGGTTATATTGTCGCCAAAGCGGCCCAGGACGCTGGGGCGCTGGTGGTCGGTTTTGCCACTAAACCGTTTGCTTTCGAGGGCGAAAAACGTCGCCGTAACGCTGACATAGCCATTGAAAAACTTAGCCATAACGTCGATACGCTGATCGTTGTGCCTAATGATAAGTTGCTGCAAACTATCGACCGGCGCACGCCGCTGCTCGAGGCTTTTATAGTGGCTGACGACGTACTGCGCCAAGGCGTACAGGGTATTTCTGACCTAATTACTGTCCACGGGCTGGTCAATCTGGATTTTGCC
>JBBTWK010000098.1:0-1639 GCA_038062805.1 Patescibacteria group bacterium | reverse complement strand
GGCAACACCACCGGAGAAGTGGCCCAAACCATCAACATTGGCAATAACGCTACGGGTACCAACACAGTGGTGCTTGGCTCAACTAGTAGTACTAGCTCTACCACTATCCAAGGTGGATCCGGTGATATTCTGTTGAGTGCAGCCAACACAGCTATTGGTACATCAGCAGTCGCTGCTAACGGAGTTTTAACCGTTGGTACTGACACCCAAGTTGCGACCGGGGGCATCTACTTCGGCACAGATACCAACCTCTACCGCGTTAGCGCCGGGTATTTAAAAACCGATACTGCTCTTACTGTTGGCGGTGTTAACGGACTACTCCTTCTCGACAATACAACGGCCAACACAGGAGGAATTCGTTTCGGCTCTTCACAGGACACTAATCTCTACCGCTCGGCGGCTGATACCCTCAAAACGGATGATGCATTGATGGTGAATAATTCTGGGGGGCTACAGCTAGGTACAAATAACCTTAGGATGGGTGGTGTTGGCGGAGTCAATGAAGCAGTAATTGGCGCAAATAGTAATGGTGAAATAACTATAACTCCCGGCTCTGGTATCGCCAGAGTTAATATTCTTGGTTTTGATTTAGAGCCTGGGGGTGTGCTTCGTGGGTTCGGAATTAATCTTGACTTCGATGCCTATAATGCCAATACTCGTTCTATCCAGCTCCATAACAGTTCACTTGGCTACACCGCGAACGTAACCATGGACGGCAAACTTCAATTTGGTGACGCCGACCTTTCAGTTATAGACACCAACCTCTACCGTAACGTAGACGGTGCAACCATCGGGCTAAGGACTAATAGTAGGCTCCAAGCCGATGGCAACATCTATGCCAGTGGTTTCAACGGCTCGGTTATCGGTTTTTACACCCAAGGTTCTACTACTCAATACGATACCTTCACTAAAATCCACACGGATAACAACAACATGGGGGTTAATATCAATGTCGTCAATGCAGGCAGCCAAGCGACAGCGCTAAAGCTGAATACGGACGGTAGTGCACTGTTCAAGAATGCCACCAACTCCACCACCGCCTTCCAGATCCAGAACACCATTGGTAGCAATGTCCTGGTAGCCGATACCACAGCTCTCAACAGCCTCATTACCAATGGCAGTACCGAGGGTACCGACATCACCGCCTGGGCCAGCAAACAAAACGCCACTGTCACCCGCGACAGCACCCAGGCCTACATTGGCAATTACTCTATCAAAACTGTCCTTGGTGGTACTCCGGCCGCTAACGACGGCGTGAAGTATACCCCCAGCCCAGCCTTGAGCGCTGTAACCTATGCTCTTAGCTTCTACATTAAACAAACCGCAGGCACGGCCTTTGGCACCAACTTATCCGTCGGCTGGAATAACGGCACCAGTGATACAAACTGTACGCTTGACCCAACCCTCACCGTCCAACCAGTCCCGACTACTGGCTGGGCCCGCTACAGCTGTACCTTTACTGGTAGTGCCTCTGGTCATATCTACTGGAAACAAGCCGATACTCCTGGCTCGGCTCGCACCTTCTTTATTGATGCCTTGCAACTAGAACAAGCTTCTACCGCTAGTGCCTTTAAAGAAAGCGGCGTTACCATAAACGGTGTCATTAACTCGCCAACAGTCTTTAAAAATACCAACGACT
>JBBTWK010000097.1:0-4763 GCA_038062805.1 Patescibacteria group bacterium | reverse complement strand
CAGGCTACGCGGTGGCGCAGTTCTTTGACCGAGACGGTCTGGATATCTATGTTATCTATCAGTATCCGGCCTGACGTAGGCTCGATAAATAGCGGAATGAGTTTGAGTAGGGTGCTTTTACCACCGCCCGACGGTCCGATAATGCCAATTTTTTGCGTCGGCTCGACCACCAAGTTGATGTTGCTCAAGACCGGTGCGTTATTGTAACTGTAGCTGACATTTTGAAACTCAATCCGCCCATAGCCGCCAGGGAAATGCCTGTCATTGCGGACATTTTCTATACCTTCGTGGTCGGTCAAGACTTCGTATATACGGCTGACATCAACCTTCTTTTGGTTACGGGTGGCGATCTGGCCAGCCAGCTCTTCGACCGGGCCGAGGAGGTAGCCCATATAGGTCATAAATATCAATAGTTGGCCTAGTGTCATCTGGCCATGCAGGGCCGCTGTGCCGCCAAAATACATAACAGCTGACGTACCCAAAATAATTAGCAGACTATTAGAAAAACGGTAGCCACGGCTCCAAAACAGACCTCGTTTCGATAGCCCGTAGTTTTGTTTCCAGAGTGAATTCGCTTTGGCAATCTGCTTATCCTCTAGCGTAAAAGATTGGACAGTTTCAGCATTGTCTATAGATTCGGTGACTGTCGAACTGGTGGCGCTGGCGTTTTCGGTCAGTGCCCGCGATATAGCGCCTAATTTCGGCCCGAAGGCCTTGACCAGGATAAAAAGAAAGGGGATTAAAAAGACACTGATCAAAGTTAACTTAACATTGAACCAAAACATTATCGAAACGACACCGACAATCATGATGATTGACTGGGCGACTGATGCGGTCGTATCAAGTACTAGGTCGGACAAGCTGTTGGTCAGTACGTTCTGGCGGTAAATATAGTCGCCTTTGGCCAGACGCCCCTGGTGGAAAAGCGGCAAATGCAATATATGGCGGAAAGATTCCTCTTTGATGTCGCGGTTCAGCCAAAAACCAAGGCGCAGGACAAAATAATCACGCAGGGTTCCAAACAAGTAACCAACCAGAAATATCGCGACGGTCATCAACGAAGTAATAAGAATCAGGGTCGGGCTGTGGGTATAGGGCGCCAAGGCGCCGGGAGCTGTGATACTGCCAAAGGCCGAATCAACCATAATTTTGGTCGGCCACGGCCTAAGCAGGAGAATCGAAGAGGTAACAACACTAATACTGACCACGGCGACGGTGGCCGGCAAGGCCTTCCTTTTATATTTTTTCAGCCAGTCGCGAAAGCCGGTTTTGTGCTGCAGCCGGCCGTGTGCCGAAAGGTAGGCATTGAGCGCTTCATTGACCATTGCCGACGGCCAACCTTGCTCTATCAGATTAGCCGCTACATACTGCGGCGGCGTACCAGCGACAATTGCGGCTTCTATCGCCGCGTAAATTTTGGGCATCATTTTGGTATCAATCCCACCTGAAAGTCTTAACACTAGCATTATAACTTCACATGAGGTGCGAAGTATACTAAAGTCCAGGTAAAAGATGGCACAGACTTTTTATTTTTATGATCTAGAAACCAGCGGCTTTTCCGAGAGGGAGGACCGTATAATGCAGTTCGCTGGTCAGCGAACCGACATGGATTTAAGGCCAATCGGCAAACCGGATAATGTTCTGATCAAGATGACCGATGATGTGTTGCCGCAACCGGACGCCATCTTAATCACCGGGATAACACCGCAAAAGACGCAGGCTGACGGTATTAGCGAAGCTGAGTTTGTAAAATACTTAACCAATCAAGTATTTATGCCCGATACTATAATGATCGGTTATAATAACCTGCGTTTCGACAACAGCTTTATTCGCTTTTTACTGTGGCGCAATTTCACGGACGCCTATGAATGGACTTGGAAAAACGGACGATCAACCTGGGATTTATTGGATCTGGTACGAATGACCCGAGCGCTGCGGCCGGATGGCATCAAATGGCCGTTTGCTTCTGATGGCAGAGCTACTGTCCGGCTGGAACTTGTGGCGGAAGTTAATAAGCTTGACCACGATAGCGCCCACGACGCGCTGAGTGATGTTCACGTGTCAATTGCCGTTGCCCAGTTGATCCGCACTAAACAACCGAAACTGTTTGATTATCTGCTAAATCTACGCGGCAAAACCAAGGTTGAGGCATTAGTAGGCAAAGGAGACCCGTTAATATATATCAGCGGTCGTTACCCTAGTGAATTTGAAAAAGCCACGATTGTCGTAGCCGTCGTGCCCCACCCTGAAGGTCGGGGAATGTTGATGTACGACCTACGCGTCGACCCAACCGAATTTGTTAAATTGACCCCAGCGAAATTAGCGGCCAAGTGGTCAGCCCGGGGCGAAGACGAACCATATTTCCCACTCAAGCTTCTTAGCTATAACAGATCTCCGGCTATTGCTCCACTGAGCGTTTTGGATAGTGCTAGTGAGGCGCGCCTACAACTCGACCGAGGGGTTATTGATCAGAATCTTAAGAAACTGCGAGCCGCCAAAACCTTCGCCCGCAGCGTTGCCGTCGCTTCAGAAATCGTTTACCCCAAGCATCAGCCAGAGCTGGTGATTGATGAACAACAAGTTGACGGCCAGCTCTATGACAGCTTTGTCAACAAAACTGACCGGACCAAAATGGGCTTAGTCCAAGCTGCCGACCCCGACGAACTCAGCCAGCTTAAGTTAGATTTTACTGATGATCGGCTCAGGAGCCTACTGCCACTCTATAAGGCTCGTAATTTTCCGCAAAGTCTATCGGCTGACGAGCATAGGTGGTGGGAAAAATTCAAAACCAAACGTTTGCTTAGTGGTGGGGAAACCAGCCGCGCCGTCAAATACTTCAAACGTATCGAGGAGCTCAAAACACAGCCCCGGCTAAACAAAGAACAAAAATACCTGCTGGAAGAATTGCGACTCTACGCCAAGTCAATCCTTCCGCCCACCCAGCCCTAAATAACATCCCCAAATTCCAACATATGTTTGGAATTGGGGATTATTGTTAAATGATTTGGCGGAAGTGCCGGCGCAGTTTTCGGGCGGAGGCTTCGTCTGTCTGAGCAATTTCCATTAGGCTGCAGTGGCGCAAAACATTATAGTGGCTGGCAATTTTTTCAACCTCCTTAAAACACGGGAAGGGGTGGATCCACAAACTTCTTTGTAGCATGAAAAAATTTAGAGCATGTAGCCTGGCCACGAATTCCTGCCGCTGCCGCGATTGTTTAACGGGTACATCAAAGGCTACCAAGCGCCATTTTTTATCCCAGGTTCTAGGACTCAAAATACGTATTTCATCAAGTGCCAACGCCTGCAGGCGATAAGCCCCGGCTGGTGTTATGGTATATCTGACCCGTCCGGCTTGATTGGCTACATCGACTAAACCCTGGCGCTTTAGGTCGTATAATAGTCTGCTGTAATTGATCTGTTTGGAGGGTGACTTACGTAGCAGGTGTGCTAATCCGCGGCTGGCACTGGGTGCGGTAATGCTCTGGCCGGAAAAGCCGGCCGAGCCAATGATTCTCAAAGCTCTGTTAATGGTGTCTCTGTTCGCCATCCCCTAATTCTAACATATGTTTGAAATGGGGGATTAGTGCTCGAGACGGCGGAGGCTACGATAATGTTGTAGATAAAAAAAGCAGGTTCGGAGCCAATAGATGTATTTTCGCCGCAGGGCCGGGCGGCGCCATAGCCGGACCACCAGCCAAGTTCCAAGACCGCCAAAAACTAACTCCCAAAAAGAGATTTGAAAGTTAGTGCCAGGAATTTGGCCTAAAACTAATAGGAAATCTAACATTTTTATACCTTAAGACTAATTAAAGTATTAACATTCTACAACTAACTTGCACGAACCGCAAATACTTTATATTACTAATGCTTATTTCCCATTCGTTGTCCTTGGCTCTAGAAAAATTCAAGAATTTTGTGTATAATCATCCGACTTTATGGCTGAATTTATTTCTATTCACGGAGCACGGGAACATAACTTAAAAAATGTTAGTCTTGAAATTCCGCGCGAGAAACTTATTGTTATAACTGGTTTGTCGGGTTCCGGTAAATCTTCACTAGCTTTTGACACTATTTATGCTGAGGGTCAGCGGCGTTATGTGGAGTCGCTCAGCGCCTATGCCCGGCAATTTTTAGGCATTATGGAAAAACCGGACGTTGATCAAATTGACGGTCTTTCACCGGCAATTAGCATCGACCAAAAATCAACCAGCCGTAATCCGCGCAGCACAGTAGCAACGGTGACCGAAATTTATGATTACTTGCGTCTGCTATTTGCTCGCATCGGTATCCCACACTGCCCAACCCGCCTGCCGGACGGGCAGGTCTGCGGCAAGCCGGTCACTCGTCAAACCTCTAGAGCCATACTTGATCAAGTTATTGAAGCGACAAAGAGTGCCAAAATTATTGTCCTGGCACCAGTGGTGACCGATAAAAAAGGTGCCTTCGAACATATTCCTGAACAGTTTGCTCGTGCCGGCTTCGCCCGGGTGCGTGTCGACGGCGTTATATATTCACTCGATGAATTTCCAGAGCTTGATAAAAACTACAAACATAACATTGATATCGTTGTTGATCGACTGGTCAATAACGAAGAAAGTCGAACGCGTTTGTCTCAAAGCGTAGAACAAGCGCTGGACTTGGCCGATGGCCTGCTGGAAGTACATAATGCCGATGTCAAAGCCAGCCTTCATTATTCATTGAAATATGCCTGCGTCGACCACCCCGATGTTGCCATTCCCGAGCTGGAACCACGAACCTTCAGT
>JBBTWK010000096.1:0-4553 GCA_038062805.1 Patescibacteria group bacterium | reverse complement strand
TAGTGGTAGTTTGACGCCCGGCAATCCGGCGTAGAGGCTTTGGACCTGGGGTAAGACCGATGTCAGTAGAAAGGTAACCACACCCAGCAGCACAATAATGACAATTAAGGGATAGACTAGCGCCCCGCGAAGTTTACTAATCATCTCAGCGTCTTTTTCTTCCTGGTCGGATAGCCGAGTCAGGCTGACGTCCAGCGTACCAGAAGCTTCGCCGGCAGCTACTAAGCTGGTGTAGACCTCGTCAAAAACTTTGGGGTGGCGGGCCATAGCATCGGATAGGCTGGAGCCAGCTTCGACATCACTAACGATTTTACTAATGACAAATTTCAGCGATTTGTTAGGAGTTTGACTGCGGACCGTGTTTAAACTTTGGACTAGCGGCAAGCCAGCATTTACTAATGTTGAAAGTTGACGCGAAAAGATAACTTTGTGTTTGGTCGGTATACGATTAAAAACCCCATCCCCGGCACCTGGACTTTTGAGTAATTTTATTTCTAGTGGTGCCAGACCCCGCTCACTTAGTAACCGAGCGGCGGTGGCTTCGCTTTCGGCCTCGATCTGGGCCTGAATCTTCTCGCCAGTTTTTATGTCGCGGGCGACGTATGAAAAACTCAACACGGCGAGCTTCCTCCAGAAGCAATTTTCAATTTACAATTTACAATTTTCAATGAATTTACATTTAACAATTCACAAACAAGGGCCGAAACTGCATTGGTCATTGGCAATTGGTCATTGATTGATAATTGAACATTGATAATTGGTAATTGGAGTGATGTAATCACGATTTAGCTCCTCATCATTCGGTCTATCTCTTCCGGATCAACCGCATAATTACGAGCTTCATCATAGCTAATGGCGCCGGCGTGGACCATGCCAACCAGGGTTTTATCCATACTTTGCATGCCGTGTTCGGTACCGGTTTGGATAACGGCATCAAGCTGGAAGTTTTTACCCTCACGAATAATGTTTCGCACGGCTGGGGTAGCAATTAATATTTCACTAGCCGGCACCCGTCCACCACCGAGTGCCGGGATCAGGCGCTGCGAACAAATAGCCATCAAGATATTACCCAGCTGGGCCCGAACTTGCGGTTGTTGGTGCGGCGGAAAAACGTCGATCATGCGGTCAATGCTTTGGCTGGCGCTGTTGGTATGCAGGGTAGCAAAAACCAAATGGCCGGTTTCGGCGATAGTAATCGCCGCAGCTATGGTTTCTAGATCGCGCATTTCACCAATTAGTACCACGTCCGGGTCTTCGCGCAAGGCACTTCGCAAAGCTGCAGAGAAACTATAAGTGTCATAGTGCACTTCCCGTTGGGCGACAACCGATTTTTTAGATTGATGGGTGTATTCGATGGGGTCTTCGACGGTGATAATATGCAATGCCCGCTCGTTATTTATCCTATCTATCAAAGCGGCAATGGTCGAGGATTTACCCGACCCTGTCGGGCCAGTAATTAGCACCAAGCCGCGGGGGTAGGCAGCAAAGTTATTTAGAACTTTGGGTAGCCCTAGCTGAGCAATAGAGCGGATTTCATTAGAAATCAGACGCATTGCGGCCGCTAAGTTACCCCGCTCGTGGAAAGCATTGACCCGGAAGCGGCCCAGGTTGCCAAAGGCGAAACTAAAGTCAAACTCTTTATCACGCAGTAGGATTTGTTTTTGATCCTCGTCCAGTAGTGAAAAGACCATCATCTCGACCATTTGCTCGTCAAGTGGCGCCGAGTTTTGGCTGGACGTTAAAGAGCCATCGATGCGTATCATCGCTGGCAGGCCCACCTGCAAATGAAGGTCCGAAGCCTTACGTTTGACTACCTCGTCGAGCAGGATCTCTATTTTTGGCGGCGTAAGCACTTTAAACGCTCCTTTCGGTCGCTCTAGTTGAAAGCTCAAAGCCAAAAACTAAAAGCCAAACTGTAGCGACTAGGAATTTTAAGCTAGGGACTTTAAGCTGATGATGAACGAAGTGAATCATTCCCCCCCTTAGGCATCTATCGATGCAACCCGGTTAACTTCTAATAATGTGGTCAGGCCGGCCAAAGCTTTTAAGTAGCCGTCTTGGCGCATGGTAATCATGCCCTGGGAAATTGCAAGTTGCTGGATTTGGGAACTGGTGGCCCGTCGCAAGATTAGATCTTGGATCTGGTCAGTAATCTGGAAGACCTCGTAAAGACCCATGCGACCAGCAAATCCCGTCTTATTATCAGGCTTTGGCTTCCCCTTGACCAAAGTATAAGCGCTTTGGCCAGCCAGAGGCAAGCTGGAATAGCCCAAATCATTGCCGACCAACCCAACTTCGGCCGGAGTCTTGGGCAGCAAGTGACCAATGGTGTCTTTTATGGCCTTAGTTTCGCTGGCGTTAGAAGTGTAAGCTTCACCGCCAGGCACAACCCGGCGTACTAAACGCTGGCCAATAACCGTATGGACAGTGCTGGCAATCAGAAACGGTTCGATGCCCATATCCAGCAGCCTGGGTAAAATACCAGCCGCCGAATTAGTGTGCAAAGTACTAAAAACCAAATGGCCAGTTAATGCCGCTTGGACAGCCAAGTTAGCTGTTTCTTTATCGCGGATTTCACCGACCATGACCACATCGGGGTCCTGACGCAAGATGGAACGCAGACCAGAGGCAAAAGTGAGGCCAACCGCCGGATTAACTTGGATCTGATTAACTCCTACGATTTTATATTCGACCGGGTCTTCTAGGGTGACGATATTAACCGAGTCTTTCTTAATTTCCTGGATCATGGCATACATCGAAGTCGTCTTACCCGACCCCGTCGGACCAGAGGTCAAGATCATACCGTAAGGTTGGGTCAGCGCCTGCTTCACGGCTCGCAGAGCCCGGCCGTTATAGCCCGATTGTTCCAGGCGGAGGGCAGTATCAGACTTATCCAGTAGCCGCAATACCACCTGCTCGCCCCAAATTACCGGACTAATGGCAACGCGCAGGTCAATTTCATGGCCGGCAGCTACTACTGTGAACTGTCCGTCCTGCGGAATACGGTGTTCATCAATTTTTAAATTGGATAAAATTTTTATTCGGCTGATTAGGGGTGCCTCGGCGCTTTTGGGCAGTCTCATTACCTCTTGCAACACCCCGTCTACCCGGCAGCGGATCTTAATTTCATCTTCCATTGATTCAATATGCACGTCACTAGCTTTGTTGCTGGCGGCATATTCCATGATGGCGCTAAGCGCCCGAGAAATTGGCGAATCCTGAACGATGGTTTGAGCCTGCTTATCGGCCAGTCGGGCGGCTGTTTGCTCTTCGTCGCGACGGTTTACCGAATCCAGCCCGTTGTCCAGAATGGAGCTAATGCCGCGTTCCAGACCCGCGCTTCCATATTGGCCTATGATACGGCGGATACCCGATTCACTGGCGGCATAGACTTTTAGTGGGCGGCCGATCTTATTGCTTAAAAAGTCAACTGCCTGGATATTATCAGCATCAAGCATAGCCACCACTAATTTTTTTTGCATTTCACCAATGGGTATGGCCATATAGTGTTCGGCTAAGTCACGGGGCAGTAGGCCTAGTATTTTGGCGTCGACGTGTAGATTGCTTAAGTTAACGTATGGTACACCGCCGGCTTCGGCTAGGGCTTTGGTAAGCTGTTCGTCATTAACCCGGCCGGCTTTCATTACATAGCTCAGTAGCGGCTGTTTGGCGGCAATAGCCAAACTTTTTAGCTGGGCTAGCTCGACGTCAGTAAGTAGTCCGTCAGAAACAAGGGTTTCTTCGACTTTGGCTTGAGTGACAGACGATAACACATTTATCCCCTATTGACTGTTAAAAGGTGCGGCGTTTTTGGTGTTACCGATCTGGATTGGCTGTGTCGGATCCAAAGCGCCGGGGTACAAAAACAGTTGATAGGCTGGGTCATTTTTGACATCAGGAAAATTTGGGTTAAGCGCTTGCACAACCGGTACTTTAGTTCGCTTGCTGGGCGAATTGAAGATTGACCCAGCCACAAAAAACGAAATCAGGGCCGCCACAGCCACAACGGCAATTAAAAGTGTTAAGTTAGAACGCTTCATTTTACCTCCTTAGTGGATCCAGTGCCGAGAACCTTAGCCGGCTGGAAATAGGTAGTCAGTCCGATGGAGATCGAAATGGTAGAGTTAGAGCCGCCGAAGTCCAGAGTTGTAATATTAAATGGACGAATCGAACGTTCCAGATCACGGATTAGATTCTGGGCGCCGGTGTAACTTGCCACGCCATTAATGCTCAGTGGTATTTCCACCGGTGACGGGCTGACACTAGGTGTAGATGCGGTGGTAGCACTAAGATCGGTACCGGCAATACCGGGGTTGGTGACAGCGTCATTTGTTAAGATCTTGCTAACACTGGAAATGAGCGCCGGAAAGTCGTATTTGCTGGGCAGGGCATTCAGTACCAAGCGAGCGTTGTCACCGTCTGGAGGCAAAGTATTTGGATCAGAGGTGTTTTTGCCGCCTATAAAGTTCGGGTTTACGCCGTTGAAACTTTGGTACTGACTCTCCAGCGTAGTGGCCGTAGCAATATTTGCCTCCAGCTGTTTAACAACCGCA
>JBBTWK010000095.1:0-3811 GCA_038062805.1 Patescibacteria group bacterium | reverse complement strand
TTCTACGGATCTAGCTCGTGCTTTTATTAACCCATTTCCATAGTTTTGTGCAAGTCGCAACTTCTGTTCGTTGGTTAGCTTAATAGTTCTAAGCCAGTGCGAAAGATTAGAGCGTGGAACAGATAGGATTTCTTCAATCTCCCGATAAGATAGACCCTGCTTCCTGAGTTCAATAGCCTTCTCTTTGTATCCAAACCACCGTGACTGCATGTTATTAATTTTATCAGTGGTTCAGCAAAAATAATAGAGGTAATAGATATGTTCTTAATCTACTATCTCAATATTCGTAAGGTTAACTTATATGGTATAATTTTGCTGCTGGGAGACCTGTGGAAAACTTGGCAAAAAAGTACTAGCATTTTACGGCTAGCTTGTTTATACTAGGTCGCAGGTTGAGTTTTGCCGATGTGTTAATTTGATTGAGCGGGATTGCGAGCCCGCTCAATTTTTTTGTTTTGGGGATGTTTATGCTGATATGATGGATAGCGACATGGATGAGGACAAGAAATTAGGCGAGAACGACCACCGCCGGCTTGGCAAAGAGCTGGATTTGTTCGTGTTTTCTGACCTGGTTGGCGCCGGTTTACCACTGTTCACTCCTAGAGGCACGATTCTTCGTAACGAGCTCCTGCGCTTTTCTGAGGAGCTTCAGGTCAAAAACGGCTACCAACAGGTCTTTGTACCGCATATTACTAAGGATGAACTCTACAAAGTCTCCGGGCACTGGGATAAGTTTGGCGACGAACTATTTTTAATCAAAAGCCAAGAAACTAAGGACAAAATGGTCCTAAAACCGATGAACTGTCCGCACCACATCCAAATTTATGCCTCTCGCCCAAGGAGTTACAGGGAACTACCTATCCGTTATATGGAGTCTACGGTCCAGTACCGTGATGAAAAGAAGGGCGAATTAAGCGGTCTGGCGCGCGTACGGGCTATTTCTATTGACGATGCCCATGTTTTTTGCCGGCTGGACGAGATAGAAGAGGAATTCCGGACTATTCTGTCGATGATTAAAGAGATGTACAAGGTCTTTGATATGAAGTTTAAGGCCCGTCTTTCTTTTCGAGACGACTCGGATGCCTATTTGGGCGACGCTAAAGACTGGGAGGTAGCCCAAAAAACTATTGAAGAAGTGGCTAAAAAATTGGGGCTACAGTACGTTATCGCCGAAGGCGACGCAGCTTTTTACGGGCCTAAGATCGACATTTTGGTAACCGATTCGCTGGGCAGGGAATGGCAGTGCGCTACCGAGCAGCTTGATTTTGTGATGCCCAAACGCTTTGGGCTGACTTATATTGATAAAGACGGCAGCGAGAAGCCGGTAATCATGATACATAAAGCCCTACTGGGGTCTTTTGAGCGCTTTTTGAGCGTTTATATCGAGCACACTGCCGGGCATTTTCCGGTCTGGCTGGCGCCTGAGCAGGTACGGGTAATTGCACTTAATGACGAAAAGCCTATCTTAAAACTGGCGACTGATGTTGTAAAAAAAGCAAAGGAACTAGGAATTAGGGCAGAACTTGATGACAGCAACGAGTCAGTCGGTAAAAAAATCCGTGAAGCCGAAGTCATGAAGGTGCCATACACCGTCGTAATTGGCAAAAAAGAGGTTAAAAGCGGCCAAGTTACACCGCGCAGTCGCTCGGATCTTGGTAAAAAAGAAGAAACTCTACGCATTGAAGACTTCTTGCATGCAGTCGCCGAAGAAGCTCGTAGTAGATCGGCTTAACCTATGCCTAAACCAATCATAGCCGTCGATATTGATGATGTTTTAGCCGCCAATGCAGAAGGCTTTGTAAAGTTTAGCAACAAAAGGTGGGGTACTAATCTGACCATCGATGATTATGACGAACACTGGGGTAAAGTCTGGCAAGTTGACCAACAAGAATGGGAAAAAAGAAATGAGGACTATGTAAACCTAAGAGTTATGCGTACCTACCGTCATTTCGATGAAGCTAAACCAGTTCTTAAGAAACTTAACTCTAGGTACAAGTTAGTAATTGTTACTTCGCGGAGAATACAACAAAAAGCAGACACGCTCGACTGGATTAAGAGATATTTTAAAGATACATTCGAAGAAATTTACTTCAGTGGAATATGGGATAAGATCCAACACTCTGCAAATGATGTGACCAAGCTAGACATGATTAAACAGTTGAAAGTTAATTATTTGATAGATGACCAGCCTAAGCACTGTTTTGCGGCAACCGAAGCAGGCATAACAGCGCTTCTATTCGGTGATTACAAATGGAACCACAATATAGAGTTAAAGCCCCGCATGATTAGGGCTAAAAACTGGCAAGAAGTGCTGGAGTATTTTGATGCAGAGAGTTGACGATCAGTTTAAGCAGAGGGTTTACGAAATAGTGGCCGCTATCCCAAAGGGTAAGGTCATGACCTACGGCCAGGTGGCGGCTGCCGCTGGTGCCGCTTGGGCTGCATGGGAAGTCGGCCAGATTGCCCACACTGGTCCATCCGACCTGCCGTGGCAAAGGGTGGTCAATAAGCAGGGCGGGTTAGCTAGAGGCTACCCCGGAGGTTTTGATGGCCACAAGAAGGCATTGTTGGTCGATGGGGTGGCTGTTGACGAAGATTACAGAGTAAATATCGAGGATTTATTATGGCAACCACCGCACAAAAACCAAAGCTCGTTGTTATAGTCGGACCGACTGCCAGTGGTAAATCGGCTCTATCTCTCAAAATTGCCAAAGAATTTGACGGCGAAATAATTTGTGCCGATTCACGAACAGTTTATAAAGGTATAGATATTGGCACCGCTAAGCCGACCAAACAAGACCGGGCCAAAGTTAAACATTGGGGGCTGGATTTAGTCGAGCCGGGCCAAAGGTTCACAGCCTATCGGTTTAAAAAATATGCACAGGCGGCCATTTCGGACATCAATAGCAGGGGTAAACTGTCGATATTAGTTGGTGGTACGGGGTTGTATATAGACAGCGTGATATTCGATTTTGGCTTCAGGGATGATGCCAATCTGCTAAAACGTCAAAAACTAGAAAGCCTATCAGTGCTTGAGCTGCAAGAAATTATCAAAAAAGCAGGCTATAAAATATCTGAAAATAGTCAAAATAAGCGACACCTGATCAGGGCAATCGAAACCAAAGGCCGTGCCGGTGCTCGTAAAAGCAGCTTGCCTAAAGGGGTTATTTTGGTTGGTATACTGCCGCCCGACGGCGTTATTAAAGAACAGGTAGGCCAAAGAGCCGAGCAAATCTTTGCGAATGGTGTGCTAAGTGAAACTAAAAAACTGGTTCGTAAATACGGTAAAGAGGCAATAGCCGAGACTGGTGGAATAGCCTACAAAATTTGCCTGGAAATTTTGGCGGGAAAAATCATTGAAGCCGAGGCTATAGAGAAATTCAAAAAAGCTGATTGGCAGTATGCGCGGCGCCAAAAAACCTGGTTTCGCCGAAATAAATTTATTCACTGGTTTAGCGATGCCGAACAAGCCAGCAACTACATTAAAGCTCAGTTGAACACTTAGTTGTACCATCTGTTAACTAAGTTTGGTACAATATCAGCAGAGAGGTGAGTATGTTCGAGCAACTATTTGGATCAAAAACTCGGGTCAAGCTACTAAGCTTGTTTTATAGCAATCCAAACCGTTCATTTTATGTGCGCGAAATCACGCGCAAAATTGATGAACAGATTAATTCTGTGCGGCGCGAGCTAGCCAACTTGCTGAGTATCGGTATCGTTACATAGGACGCAAACAACAACCGACTTTATTACGAATTTAACCAAAAATACGAACACTACAAACCCCTAGCGGCCATCTTTGGTGGTGTAT
>JBBTWK010000094.1:0-2252 GCA_038062805.1 Patescibacteria group bacterium | reverse complement strand
GGGGGGGGGGGGGGGGCGCCCGCCGAGCCGTTGGTCTCGCTCATGCTTAATTTCGGTTCGGATATTTTCTAACAGACACCGCCAAATCCCCAAAGCTAGGGACTTTTAGCTTTCAGCTTGGTATCATTATGCTAATGTCTATTCTTAGGAAAATGCTGGTGGTTTTTTTGGCCGGGCTGCTGCCGTTTTTTCTTTTCAGCCTTGCTATCGATGCCGGTATCATAAAAACGGCTGGCAGTTCCGCGCCAATCAAGAAGATATTGGCCGACAGCGGCATTTATAACACGCTGATCAGTGGCGCTCTTGACCAGGCCAAAACCAGCGGTGGCGACCAAGGCGGCGGAGTTTCGCTGACCGACACGGCCGTAAAGCAGGCCGCCGAAAACACTTTCACTCCGCAGTTTCTGCAGCAAAATACCGAAGAGTTTTTAGATAGTATCTTTGTGTGGCTGAACGGCAAGACTCCAGTGCCGGATTTTCAGATTGATGTAACTAGCCTAAAAGCTACTTTTGCAGCCGAAGCCGCTAAAGTAGCGGAGACTAAAGCCGCCACGCTGCCGGTCTGTCCGACAGGATTGTCTGGTGGCGCTGATTCATTTGACGTCTTTAGTGCTACTTGTTTACCGAGGGGTCTAACGCCGGCTGCTGTAGCCACCCAAGTTCAAAGCGGTATAGCTTCGGGTGAGGGATTTATAAAAGATCCGGCCATTTCAGCTGACACGCTCAAAGCCTCTGGCTCAGACCAGTCGATTTTTGCCGACCAGTTAAAAGACGCGCCAATGGCCTATCAAAGAATCAAAAAGACGCCATTTATTTTAGGTATTTTGGCCCTGCTAACTACTCTTGGCATAGTTTTCTTAAGCCCCAGTCGCATCCGCGGCCTAAGACGCGCGGGCATAGTCTTTCTGGTAGTTGGTTTCGTACTGCTGGCGTTTGCCTGGGCACTTAATTGGGGCATCAATCAAAAGGCCTTGCCCAAGCTAAGTCTGGACAATAAAGTCTTGCAAGAAAAAATTCGCACCCTGGTGTCTGATATTACGGCCAACATCGACAAGACCTATTACATTTTTGGCGGCGCTTATGCGGCGCTTGGCGCCCTAGCCATCGCTGAACCGATGTTTATGCATAAACGTCGGAGTCTGTCTGCCGGTAGGCAGGGTGAGCATTTACAGCCCGAGCAACCAGCCCATCACGAAGCACACAATGTAGACACGCCGACTGCCAAACCGCACCAGAAAAAACCGCCAAAAATCCAGTAACTAGTCCGGGGTTTTAAGCCTGTCAGTATGGGCGACCTGCCACTGTTTGATTTTTTCCATTTGTTGGGCTAGCTTATCCAGCTGTTGTTGAGGACTGCCGGCGTTTTTGCAAAGTTCGTTATATTTTTCGAGCATCTCCAGCAGTAACTTGTCTTGGCCTCGGAACAGGATTAGCGGCTCATCTTCCGGAATGGGTGTACCGTCCAGTTTTGTTATATCTCCGCTAGTCTTATATTTTCCATCGATTTGACGCATCTTGCCTCCTTAAACCTTATGCCTTGATTCTACCAGAATCGGGGTTTATCTGATTTGGCAGTCTTTGTCAATTATCCCTTGCATTCAGAAAAAAACGGAGTATCTTTATTGCTTGGTAGAAAACTAAATACATAAAATTTTCGAATTAGAATAGCGTAGATGATTATGGAGCAAGCTAGGACAAAAATTGACGATTTCGAGTGGATTGATCCGGTCAGTGGTTCACGGTGATACTTTACGGGCAGAAATTCACAACCAGATTCCTGGTGTCGTTGGCAACAATATTAGTTTTCGTCCATTGATTGAAGGACACCGACTAGACGGTACGCCAGTGCACGCTTTTTTTATGCACGACTCTAATGGACAACCGTTTGTTGGCATGCGCGAAATACCCACTCGGTCTGATACAGACTAGTTACTGCTCTAAAAATCTCTAGATTATATTTCAACTTCCCTTAAAAACTGGTTTAATTGATGTTGTTAGGATGTATACAGCTATGTTACAAGAATTTAAGAAATTTATACTCCGGGGCAATGTGGTGGATTTGGCCGTTGGCGTAGTCATTGGCGCAGCCTTCACCACCGTTGTCAACTCCGTAGTCAAAGATATGATTACTCCTGTCATTACCATCTTTGGTAGTACAAAACGCTTTGCCGATGCCCACTTTACCATCAACGGCAGCCAGTTTTTGTACGGGGATTTGATTAACAGTATTATTACATTTCTGATTGTGGCGG
>JBBTWK010000093.1:0-5598 GCA_038062805.1 Patescibacteria group bacterium | reverse complement strand
CCACCACGACCACCAGTACGCGCCTTTTGACCTTTGGTACCGCGTCCAGCAGTTTTACCGCGTCCGGCGCTGATACCACGGCCGGGTCGGGTAGATTTAGTCTGTCTATCAAGCTTGAGCTGGTTATATTTCATTGCTTTGAAGCCCCCGCTTTTTGCTTCTTGGTCGGGGTTTTGGCCTTGGGCTTCAGGTCAGTAGACCTAGTAACCCACCGGCTGGAAGGCTCCAGTCCCTTAAGAGCTTCCAGGGTGGCATAGGCCATATTTAGTCGGTTCGACGAACCGTGTGATTTGGAAAGAGCGTTTTCATAACCAGCAACTTCTAAGACTGTGCGCACTACGCCACCGGCAATCAAGCCGGTGCCAGGAGCTGCTGGCAATATTAAAATACGTGCACCACTGGTCTTGGCCTCTACCTCATGAGCTAAGGTCCCTTTATATATGGGCAGTGTAATAAGATTCTTTTTAGCCACTTCAGTCGCTTTGGTAACAGCCGCCGTAACGTCCGAGCCTTTGCTAACGCCGGCGCCAACCCGCCCTTTATGGTCGCCCAAGATAACTAGCGCCTGGAACCGAAAACGTCGCCCACCCTTAACCACGCGGGCGACGCGGTTGATAAAGACTACTCGCTCATCGAATTCCTTGGCCTCTACTTGAATATTCCGATGTCTAGTGTCGGCCATCACACGCTCCCTTCGGTCACTCTGTTGACCATTAACCATTTACCATTAGCCATTATCCATTCGTTAACGGTGAACGGATAACACATAGTGAACGGTGAACGGTGAATTGATAATGGGAATGACGCAGTCATGACTAGAACTCCAATCCTCCGGCTCGCGCCGCATCGGCTAGGGTCTTAACTCGGCCGTGGTAACTCTTGGGGCCTCGGTCAAAGACGACTTTGGAAATCTTAGCCTTGAGGGCTTTTTGGGCTATTTCTTCGCCGATAGTGGCGGCCTTTGTGGTTAAGTTGCCTTCAAGCTTACGGCCGATAGTTGTGGCATGAGCGAGCGTGGTGCTTTTAGTGTCGTCGATAATTTGGGCGCTAACATGTAAATTGCTGATGTGCACGCTTAAGCGAGGACGCTCGGCTGTGCCAGTGAGGCTAGACCTGACGCGGTTTGAGCGACGGTCTGCAACTTGAGTTTTGTGGGTCAATCTGTCCATAGTCTAGGCTTCCTTACCGCTTTTACCGCTTTTACGGATGATGCGTTCTTCGACATACTTTATACCCTTGCCCTTGTATGGTTCGGGTTTTTTAAGGGATCTAATTTCAGCCGCGACTTGGCCAACTTGCTGCTTGTCAATGCCGCTAAGTGTAATAATGTTTTGATCCAGGCTTACAGTAACCCCAGCCGGTACTTTATACACCACATCGTGGGAAAATCCAAGGTTGAACCTAAGGTCTGACCCAGCTTGAGCGACACGGTAGCCAACGCCGTTTATTTCTAACTTGCGTTCAAAGCCCTCTACCACCCCGGTGACCATATTGCTAATTAGTGTTCGCATCAGGCCGTGCTTTGAGCGACTTTGACGTTCATCATTTTCACGCTCAACTATTACTTGGTTGTCGAGCAGACTGACTTTGATTGCTGGCATAGTGAATTGGGACAACGATCCTTTCGGTCCGTTGACGACAATCTGCTCAGCATCGAGCGTAACACTCACACCGCCGGGTAGATCGATTGGTAGTTTTCCTATGCGACTCATATTTTTCTAATACACCTGACAAATTAATTCGCCGCCAAGTTTTTGTCTCTTGGCCTCTTCCCCGGTCATTACACCTTTGCTGGTAGATACAATAACCAGGCCGCGGCCCCGCTTAAGTACTGGGATTTCCTTAGCCTTAACGTATTCACGGCGTCCGGGACGACTGAGACGGGTAATCTCTGTGATTTTGGAGCCAGTCTGCTTGTCGTTGATAACAATGTTGAGCAGTTTATAGCCATCTTCCACGATGCTTTTTACGTTTTTCAAAAAACCGTTTTTGACCAAAACGGTAGCAACGGTTTCTTTTTGGCTAGAATAAGGCAAGCTAACCTCGCATTTATTGATTGCGATGGCGTTTCGGATTCGAGTAAGCATGTCAGCGATAGGATCTGTAGATACCATTACGCGCCTCCTTTCGTCGGCTCAATTATCAATTTACAATTATCAATTTTCAACGAATTAACAACTGTGAACTGTTTACTGTTAACTGTTAACTGGAATGACATAGTCATGACATTTACCAGCTGCTCTTAGTTACACCGGGGATTTCACCCCGGCTAGCGTGTTCTCGAAAGGCGATGCGTGAAAGACCAAACTGACGCATATAACCGCGCTGGCGACCAGTTTCGGCACAGCGATTCTTCTGCCGGCTCGGGCTGCTGTTTTTAGGCAGCATTGCCAGTCCCTCTAAATCACCGGCGGCCTTAAGTTCAGCCCGCTTGGCAGCGTATTTCTCGATCATTTTGTGGCGTTTGACGTCACGGGCGATCATTGATTTCTTAGCCATAGTTATTTCTCCTCTTTACCCCGAACGTAGTCGAGGGGCTTTTCAAACGGAACACCGAATTTTTCGAGCAATGCTCGGGAATGTACAGGATTCTTGGCTTTAATTGCAAATATGACTTGAAGGCCATGCGGGGTGGCGGTGTCTTCGTAGCTCAATTCAGCAAAAACTGACTGATCGGTCAAGCCAATAGAGTAATTACCTTGTTTATCGAATGCGCCTGCCGAGACTCCATGGAAATCCCGCAATCTCGGTAAAACGAGGTTGATGAAACGGTCAGCAAACTCATACATCCGGGCGTCGCGTAGGGTTACCTTGAGCCCGATTTTACTACCTTCACGCAGTTTAAAGCTAGCGATTGACTGCTTAGCGATGGTCTGGACTGGTTTTTGGCCGGTGATCTTGATCAATGTGTTCTGAGCCACTTCTAACAAGCGCTTTTCGTCCTTGGCGCGCCCCAGGCCGGTGTTAATAACAATCTTTTCTAATCGCGGCGCCTCATGAATGTTAGACAAGCCGAGTTCTTTTTTTAGCTGCCCTGCTACAGTGTCGTTGTATTGCTGCTTAAGCCGCGGTTGGTATGCGGCCTGTTTGACGTTTGTTACTGTCTGTGTCATCACTTTAGCTCCTTGCCAGATGACTTTAAGACACGTGTTTTGACACCGTCTTTAGCTAGCACGAAGCCAATCCTTGATGGTTTTTTTGCGCCGGAGTCTAAAATACCAACCTTGCTGACCCAGATCGGCTTAGTAAGCTCCAAAATGCCACCCTGGGGTTTTTGGCGTGTCGGTTTTTGGTGCTTTTTCACCACGTTGATACCTTCAACAGTTACTTTATTAAGCGATGGATGCACGGCTAAGATCTTGCCGCTGTGGCCCTTATATTTACCGCTTCGAACCATGACTGTGTCACCCTTGTTAAACCGAATTTTGAAGGGTTTGATCTTTGATCTTTGATCTTTGATCTTTGTCATAGTACCTCCGGTGCCAGTGAAATTATGCGATTGTACCCCTTTTCGCGCAGCTCGCGTGGGACTGGACCGAAAATTCGGGTGCCGCGTGGCGTTTTGTTGTCTTCTGCCAGCACCACCGCCGCATTGTCGTCAAAAGCAATGGTCGAACCGTCTTTTCGACGGATTGGCTTCTTAGTACGCACAACAACGGCCTTAACGATGGTTTTACGCTTAACAGCTCCAGCTGGGTTAGCCGTCTTAACACTAGCTACAATTATGTCTCCGACTCCGGCGTAGCGACGCCCTGAGCCGCCAAGCACACGGATACAAAGCAACTGTCGAGCACCGCTGTTATCACAAGCCATTAGGCGTGTTTCCTGTTGTATCATAAGGCAACCTCTCTTCGAGAGCCTGAGGGCTCCTCAGAGCCTCGAACGGCCGGTTGCAGTAGTGAGTAGTGAGTAATGAGTAGTGAGTAGTTTAGATTCATTTTGTTGACTCCTCTTTCGCAACTTTCGTAGCTGTTGGTTGCTTCTTGCTCGGCTTTTCTACAGTCTTCTGTCTGCTGTCTACTGTCTCCTCCTCTTGGGGTACATCGGCTGTAGCATCGGTTTCTTTAAAACCGATATAAGCTTTTTCGATAATCCTATCTAGGGTGAAACGCTTACGCGCAGATATAGGACGAGTTTCCCGGATTACGACTAGATCACCGGTTCTGGCTTGATTTACTTCATCATGAGCCATGAATTTGGTGTTACGGGTGTATTGCTTTTTATATATCGGATGGGTTTTACGACTAGCTACGGTAATAACTATGGTCTTATCAGTCTTGTCGCTCGTCACCCTACCAGTAAGTTGCCGAGTCATTATATGCTCTCCTTGCTTAGCTGCTCGCCGAGTACGGTCATCACCCGGGCCAGGTCCTTACGCTTAGCACGGATCGCCCTAACATTAGTGACCTCGCCGCTGTAAAGTCGACGGCGCATTTCAGTAATCTCTTCGCGCAAAAGGGTGCTCTCTTTCGCCAAATCATTGGTGTTCTTCTTTCGGATGTCAGCAATTTTCATTATTGTTCATCCTTGACCATGAATATGGTACCGACAGGTAATTTGTGGCCAGCCAGACGCATAGCTTCGCGAGCTACCTCTTCGGCTACACCGTCCATTTCGAACATTATAGTTCCGGGCTTAACCTTGGCAACAAAGAATTCGGGGTTACCTTTGCCGCTGCCCATTTTGGTGCCCAGGGGTTTCTGGCTGACAGGTGTGTGTGGAAAAATACGAATCCAAATTTGGCCGCCGCGCTTAACATATCGAGTCATGGCTTGACGAGCAGCTTCGATCTGGCGACTACTGATACGATCTGCTTGCTTAGAGACCAGGCCATAGCGTCCGTACGCCAGTTCGTTTAAACTAGTAGCGCTACCACCGTGTACGCGACCTTTACGTACCTTACGGTACTTGCTGCGGGAAGGCATTAACATAATGCACCTCCGGTGCCATTAACCATTAACTGTTTTCCATTCACTGTGGTGAACGGTGAACGGTGAATGGTGAACGGGAATGACGCAGTCATGACGTCTCCCCTCTATATATCCAGACTTTTACGCCGATGATGCCGGCGCCCGGATACTGGGCGCGAGCGCTGGCGAAATCAATGTCAGCTCGGATTGTGTGTAGAGGTACACTACCTTGGACGTCTTTTTCACGTCGACTCATTTCGTTGCCGCCCAACCTGCCCGCAATTTCGATTCTTACGCCCTTGGCTCCAGCGCGCATAGTAGCGGCGGCCGTCGACTTCACGGCGCGCCTAAAAGCGATACGGCGCTCTAGCTGATGGGCGATATTTTCGGCGACCAGTTTGGCCTGCAATTCAGGACGCTTAATTTCCTCTACGTTGACCCGCACTGGCACACCGTAAAGTTTTTCAATTTGATTTTTAAGCTCAGCTGCTCCGGCGCCACCTCGCCCGATGACTACACCAGCCTTGGCGGTCTGGATGGTTACACTAACTAGGTTAGGCGACCGTTCGATATCAACTTTAGAAATTGCAGCCCTTGATCCAAGTTTGTCAATTATTAAGCGCCGTGCTGCTAAGTCCTGCTTGAGATACAGTGCGTACTCTTTTTTATTAGCAAACCACTTGCTACG
>JBBTWK010000092.1:0-7084 GCA_038062805.1 Patescibacteria group bacterium | reverse complement strand
AAATTGTTATGTACAAAGAAGATTTTGAAAAACTAAATATTGCCCAAACCAAAAGGGGCTTGCCGACTTTTGCCAACCCCCGCAACTTAGCTGCCGGTACCATTCGCCAGCTGGATCCAAAATTGGTTGCCGCTCGGCCGCTACATTTCCATGCCTATGATCTGATCCGTGATGACAAAACCGAGGTTCCAACAAACGACTTTGCCTACAAAACTCTGCGCGAACTGGGAATTATAGCCAACTCAATTGCCAAAATTGCTTCTTCGGATAAAAAAATCATCCAATTTTATAAGCACTGGGAAGACAGGCGGCATGATTTACCGTTTAACACTGATGGCCTGGTAATCAAATTCAATGATCGACGTCTGCACGATCGATTGGGTGTAGTCGGCAAAGCGCCGCGCGGTTCGGTAGCTTTTAAATACCCGGCGCAACAGACAACCACCAAGGTCAAAGATATCTTTATTAGCATTGGCCGAACGGGTGCTGCCACGCCGGTGGCTATGCTGTCGCCGGTAGTCGTAGCCGGCAGTACAGTCCAGATGGCCACCCTGCATAATGAGGGCGAAATTAAACGTAAAGACATCCGAGTAGGAGACACTGTAATCATTCAAAAAGCTGGGGACGTCATTCCGGAGGTGGTCCGTCCTTTGCTAGACTTGCGCGATGGCTCGGAGAAAAAATTCGTGATGCCGACTCGCTGCCCAGATTGCGGTATCGTGCTATCTAAAGCTAAAAAGACTGAAGCTATCTGGCGCTGCCCCAACAATGCTTGTCCTTCCCGATCCTGGAAGCTTATCCAGCACTTTGCTAGCAAGGGCGCACTGGATATCGAAGGCCTAGGGGAGAAGAATGCCCAGATGCTAATTAACGCCAGGCTTATAAAAGACCAGGCCGATGTTTTTGCGGTTAAGAAAGAAGATTTACTAAAACTGGAGCGTTTTGCGGAAGTTTCTGCCGGCAAATTGGTCAAAGCTGTCCAAGGTAAGAAAAACCCACCGTTGCCACGCTTTATTTACGGCTTGGGTATCCGCCACGTGGGCGTACAGACGGCCATAGATTTAGCTGCGAATTTCAAATCACTTAACAAGTTAAGTAATTCTACGATTGATGAACTGGCTAATATTGAAGGCATCGGCGAAGTTGTCGCCGAAGCCATAGTCGAGTGGTTTGAAGAACCCATCAATAAGCGTCTGCTGGAAAAATTCAAAAAAAACGGGGTCGAGCCAGAGGAAGCCAAACAAATTAGCGGGCCCCTGAGCGGCAAAAATTTCGTGGTTACAGGGAGCCTTGAGACAATGAGCCGAGAAGAAGCTGGCGAGCAAATACGGACACTCGGCGGCAGCTTCCAAAGTTCTGTCGGCAAAGAAACCGACTACCTGGTGGTCGGCACTAATGTTGGTGAATCAAAACTTGTCAAAGCTCGCAAGCTCGGCACCAAACAAATCTCTGAGCAAGACCTCCTTGAAATGTTGGAAAAATAAGTTATGAAAGATGTGGCTTTCAAGGTAGGTAATAACCAATTAAAAGGGTCGTTATTCTATCCATCTCCTTTGAAAGATAAAAACCCGGCGGTTTTGTTTATCCATGGATGGACTAGTGCGCAAGATCGTTACTCTGACCAAGCAAAAAACCTGAATGATTTAGGTGTAATTTGTTTGACCTTTGACTTACGTGGACATGGCATTAGTGATGGGAATATTAATGCTCAAAGTCGTCAGAACTTTTTAGATGATACGTTATGCGCATATGATTTTTTGGTTTCGGACAAAAATGTAGATCCAAATAGCATAACAATTATTGGCTCTAGTTTTGGTGCATATCTTGCTTTACTCCTGACCCGGCATCGTGAGGTAAAACGCTTAATTCTAAGGGTTCCGGCTAACTATCTAAATAGTAATTTTAATGAACCACAAATTAAATATTCAGATAAATTAGAAACTTTAAAGTGGCGTTATGAAGTCAAAAATCCACAAGACACATTTGCTCTTGCAGCTTTGCATAATTTCGAAGGCGATGTATTAATTATAGAATCGGGCGAAGACAAAATAATTTCCCATCAAACCATACAGAATTACTTAGATGCTGTTAAAGACCAATCTAAATTGGATCATATTGTGATGAAAGGTGCTCCCCATAGCTTGAGTGGTTACCCTGAATTTAAAAAGCAGTTCCAACAAATTACTTATAACTGGCTCGAGGCAAAATTAAATGACTAGCGTAACTTTTGTCACCGGAAATGATAAAAAGGCTCAATATTTCTCTGAATTGATTGGACTATCTATCGAACACCAAAAGGCTGAAGTCCACGAAATCCAAAGCCTTGAGCCACTAGAAATATGCGAATATAAAGCCAAAGATGCTTATAAGCAAATTAAAAAACCGGTGATTGTCGAGGACGTGTCGGTCGTAATTAACTGTCTTGGCCGGCTTCCTGGTCCATTCATCAAATGGTTTGAAGATGAGTTAGGCCTCGAAGGAATTTGTCGACTAGCAGATGCTGACGAGGAAAGAAAAGCAGTTGCCAGTTGTGTATATTCATACTTTGACGGTGAAAGGTTAATACATTTTGAGGGTAGCTTAGATGGCACAATCGCGCAACATCCGCGAGGAGATTCGGCCTTTGGCTGGAACCCAACTTTTATTCCCCAAGGAACTCATCAAACTTTGGCCGAAATGGACGACACAACCTTTAAAAGCTATTACCTAAAGATAAAACCAATTACCAAACTTAAAGAATTCCTGGCCGGACTTGACAGCGGCAAAGCATAAGCGTGTAATAGAGAAAGCTTCGCGCACCGGGCCTGAGCCTAGGAAAATAAAAACTGAAACAAAAAGCTCGGCCCACGCCCCGCACTAAATCTTGAAGCTTCTCAATGCGCCTAAGGCGCACTATTCCGCTCAGGTTTTAGTGCGGGGCAAGGGTGGGCTGCGCGAAGGCCGCAACAAAGACCGCTACCGTATTAGCGGTCTTTTGCATTTATAATATCTATGGCTCGGGGCTGTAGTTAAACGGTATAACAGGTCATTCGCATTGACCCGTTCGGAGTTCAATTCTCCGCAGCTCCACCACCTTAGATTTTATCGACTTCTTTGATTATTTGGTCGTTTCGTATACCCATCTGGGGGTCGTCGAGCGTGTAGCGGACAATGCCGTTTCCGTCAATAACCAGATAGGTATGGCCCGGCATATTGCCGCGGTGCATCGATGACGGAAGGGACAACATACCATATCTTTGGGAAACTTTTTTGTCGGTATCCAGTAAAATCATGCCCTTGCCGAGTTCGGGCATTTTCTTGAGCGCCTGTATCCATTGGTCAGCCTGATCATTGACGATTGAAGCCGATACAATCTGTTCGGAATTAAGTTTTGAGTCGGCGCCCAAAGAAGCCATCTGGTTCCAGCAGGCTGGGTAGCACATTATGCCCTCGTTGAAAAAAAGAACTACCTTTTTGCCCTTCATATCACTTAGCTTAAATATCTTGCCGTTTTGGTCTGGCAAACTAAAATCCGGGGCCGGTATACCGACCATACTGCTGAGGGAATCGGGCGAATTAGCCATGGACTCCTGATTTTTGCTTGGCTTATTCGTAAGAGAAGCTAGACCAAACATTAAGCCGGCAATTATGACTAGAACCAGAGCCAGTTTTTTTGACATTAATTTTTCTCCTTATTTTTTATGGCACTAATAGCTTGGCGATAAGCCGCACGGCCAATTGCCAAAAATAGCAGGATGAATAAAGCGGCCCAAAGCCAGTCGGGGATTGAACCAGCCACCCGGTCAATAAAGCGGGTGATACGGGCTGCTAATAAATTAATTTCAAGCTGGTAACCCGTATCGAACACATCGGGGTTGGTTCGCTCGTAAATTAAGATAAACAGGCCAAAAACGGAGTAAATAGAGCCGGAAATCAAATGCGACAAACTAACTTTAATTTGGCGGCCAAACAAATGATAACTGACTGTCCGTTTAAGCGACTGGAATTCTTCAAGAACACCGCTGCGGTCGGCCACGCCAGCCATGATAAACAGCGGCACCACCATGCCAATGACAAACGTTAAAGCGTATAAGCCGCCTAGCCAGATCGATCCGGGCAAAGCAGATAACGCCAAAACACCAGCTAGCACCGGCGCACAACAAGTAGTGGCAACGCCAGAGAACAACCCTAGCACGTAGATCGAACCAAAATCATATTTTTTGAGTTTAGGATGGACATGCACCGGCAGCATAAAGGACTTGCCAAGCAGCATTGCTGCTCCCATCAGCAACATAAAAGCGCCGCCGATGGCGAAGAACAGTCCGTGATTGCCGGTAAAAAAACTGCTCAGGCCAGCCGCGCCAAGACCCAGCGGTAAAAAGATAGTCAATATTCCTAAAAAATAGACAAAGGTCATCAAAAATATTTTGCTTTTGGTTCTAAAGACCGAAGCCAGGTAAGTCGGCAGTAGCACGCCGATGCAACATGGTGCAAAAAGTGCGGCCATGCCGGCGATAAAGGCGGTGACAAACGAAGCGGCAGCTATTAACTCCATGACTTCAAGAATCCTCGCAACACTTAGCTAAAATTTTGGCGATAGTTTTCTTAGCCGGGTCATTGCGATAGGTAAAAATTAACCAAGCCGCCAGCCAAAGTCCTAGCAGGAGTCCGAAAGCCGTCAGCACAAGCTCGGTCTTAATGAGCATGTAAAAGCCGGCAGTTAATGATAATAAAAACGGCAGACCGAAGATCCGCAAAACTTTCGGCACTCTTTTTTCTACAAAATAATAAAGCCCGGCGATACTTTGGCCGATTAACAAACTGAGCAAAATAGGGTCATCGAAGCTATCGGTCCAATAAAGTGTCAAAAAACTCAGCCAGGTCAGACTGACACTGGCGCAAATAACACAAAACCGCTGCTGCGATAGGTGCTTGATAATCAAGCCACCGATAAATAGGCCACTGATGAGCAATAAACCGTACGTCAGCATTTAGTCCTCATACTTTATAGCCTACAACTAATAAATAATATATTCAAGTATTCGCATATAAATATAGATATGCTATTATTAGATTATGTTCCGAGAATTATTTGCCCTAGAAGAAGAGGTGTTTAAAGTCCTGGCCAGTCAAAAAAGGCTGGAAATTATCCAGCTTCTAAAAAATCGTGAACTTAACGTCAGTGAAATGACTTCTATGCTCGGCCTACGTCAACCAAACCTATCCCAGCACCTTAGCTTACTACGCCAACATAAACTAGTGAGTATTCGCCGACGGGGCCACAATATCTACTATCAGCTAACCGATGAAAGAATTGCCCGAGCAGTTGAGCTAATTTATCAATTTCTATCATCCCAATATAACCTGGATAAAACTCTGGGCGGCAAAATGCAGCGCGAAGCCTATCCAATCGTCCAGGATGTAGTCTGCGGCATGCGCCTAAGTGCTTCTGAGGCTTACGACTATACCGAATGTGAGGACCATACTTATTACTTCTGTGCCAGCGGCTGCTACGACAAATTTGCTTCTAGCCCCAAACGATACGTAAAGCAAGTAAAGGAGCTTATAAAAATATGAAAAAAGAATTAATTTTTTACGGTGTCATTGGTCTATTGGTTGGCATTATTATAACTGGTTTTGCGGCCGGATACGCCGTCAACAATAACCAGCAAGGGACAATGCGCATGATGGGCATGAGCAGTCAGATCATTGACCGAATGTACCCTAGCGGGCACGAACAAATGTCGATGGCTGAAATGTCAGCCCAGCTGAAAAATAAATCTGGCGACGATTTTGACAAGGCCTTTATCGAAATGATGATTGCTCACCACCAAGGGGCTATTGATATGGCCCAGTTAGCCGACGGCCGAGTCCAGCACGATGAGATCAAGAAATTGAGCGAGGCGGTTATAGAAACTCAAACCAAAGAGATCAACGATATGCAGCAATGGCAACAAGATTGGGGTTATACGGATAACGAAGCAATGCAAATGATGCACTAGGAGGAAGGTATGAAAGCCCATTTAACAATAATGAGTATTCTTGTAGTCTTCGCGGCTATCATTCTATTCTTTTCCCCGACGTGGGGAATAGATAGAAGCATCGGGCTATTCCTGCTTATTTGCCCTTTAATGATGCTAGGCATGATGCTTATGATGCGTGATAATCATAAGCACAAGTAAATCTAAAAAGAAAAGAGAGTGCCAAAATGATGAGCGGCTCAAATTGGGGACACGACATGATGGGCGGTTATGGTTTTATCGGTACGTTACTTTGGCTAATTGTGCTGGTTGACCTAATTTTGCTCGGTGTCTGGCTCTGGAAACAAATCGCTAAAAAGTAGGATTTTTAGAGATGATGTATAGAAGAATCCTTTACTGGTCGTGCTGGATTGTTCTGCTGGGGTTGTTAACTGTGGCAATTATCAAAATTTAAGGAGGAATATGAGTAAACGGAATGATGTAATTAAAGCAAAGTATAGTGTTTGGCAAGCGTCGTTACTGGGTGCGTGTGCAATAGCTTTAGGCCTAGGGGTGCTATTAGCTAACTACATATCTGACACTTTTGCATGGTTGTTGATAGTCGTTGGCGTAGTTACCCATGGTCTAGGGATGTACCGGATGTATAAGAACAAGTAAAAATTATGGAACACGACCATTGCCACAATCGGCCAGTGAAACATGCAGAGTCTGTAGAGCATACCGGGCACGACAAGCATGCCGGCCATTCGGTGGCCATGTTTCGTGACAAGTTTTGGTTAAGCTTCGCCTTAACCATCCCGGTTCTGATCTATTCGGAGACTATTCAGCGCTGGCTGCACTTTACGCCACCTGGATTCCGCGGCTCAAGCCTGATTCCATTTATTCTTAGCGCTATCATTTTTTTCTATGGCGGACTGGTTTTTATAAGAGGCGGGCTGGGTGAGCTAAAAGCCAAGCGGCCGGGCATGATGACGCTTATTAGCATGGCTATATCGGTTGCCTTTGCCTATAGTTTGGCAGTCCAACTGGGACTCTCCGGTGAAGCCTTTTTCTGGGAACTGGCAACGTTAGTGACCATCATGTTGCTTGGCCATTGGCGGGAGATGGCATCTGTCAGCAAAGCC
>JBBTWK010000091.1:0-3406 GCA_038062805.1 Patescibacteria group bacterium | reverse complement strand
TGCTCATCCGGTCCTTAGCGTTTCTCTCCATGCGAAGCAGGCCGATGCGGAATTGGCGCTGTACCAGCTCGCCGACTAATTTGACGCGGCGGTTAGCCAGCGAGTCAATTTCGTCAGCCGGATCTTGAGTATTATTTAAACGGATGATTTCGCTGATAATGGCTGTTAGGTCTTCGATCCGCATCACACGATTTACATTGTCGTTAGGAGCATTCAGATCCAAGCGTTTGTTGATCTTGTAGCGTCCGACTTTTCCAAAGTCAAAACGTTTGAAGTTATAAAGCATATTTTCAATCAGCGAACGGGCGTTTTCGACAGTTGCCAGGTCGCCCGGACGCAAACGGCGGTAAACCTCAATTAACGCTTCGCTGGTACTTTTAGCTGGATCTTTTTCTAAAGTGACATCAATATAGTTGGTCTCGCCCAGGTCGACATGTTTGAAGGCTTCCTTTATCTGTTCCCCGCTTAGGCCAAGGGCTCTGAGTAAAGTCGTGACAGGAATTTTTCGTTTACGATCAATCTTTACATAAAGCGCGCCGGCGGCGGACGACTCGAATTCCAACCAAGCACCGCGGACCGGAATGACTTTGGCGCCGTACACATTACGGCCGCCGTGCGGCTCGGCAGTAAAGAACACGCCGCTTGAGCGAATCAATTGGCTGACCACTACCCGCTCGGCACCGTTAATTACAAAAGTACCCCTGGATGTCATCCACGGGTAATCGCCAAGATAGATCTCTTGTTCCTTAATCTCACCCGTAATTTTGTTTGTCAGTTCTACCACAGCTTTGAGCGGCGATTCAAAGCTAACATTATTCTCACGGGCTTCGGATTCGGTCATCTTGGGCGGCTCAAAATGATATTTTTTGAAACTCAGCGACAGCTTGGTTCCGGTATAGTCCTCGATTGGACTAACTTCTTCAAGCAACTCGCCCAGGCCCTCTTTGACAAACCACTCAAACGAAGAGTTTTGGTGATCTACCAGATTTGGAGGGCTTAAAGTATCATCAAGTTGTGTAAAGTACTGGCGTCCAGATAAGACACTTGCTTTCTTGGCCATCAAAAGCGTTTGCTCCCCTATTCAAGTTTCTTAAGTTTACTGCGCTCTGAAGCCCACTACGTCAGGTGTGCCGAAATGAAATATACATACAGCAACGCCAAAGTACACTACTTCTTGCATACCATCATACAGAACAATGAACGGTGAATCAAGGCTTTTTAACTCAAACCGTTTACCGGTGTTGAATTACCTTGTCGACTAGGCCGTATTTTTTGGCTTCTTCGGCGCTCATCCAAAAATCGCGCTCCATATCAGTCTCAATTTTTTTCATGGTTTGACCAGTGTTTTTGGCCATAATCTCATTCAGCAGCTTCTTCATACGCAGGCCCTCACGCAGGTCAATCTCCATATCGGAGACTCTGCCTTTAGTGCCAGCAGACGGCTGGTGGATCATAACCGTGGCGTGCGGTAGCAGTAGCCGTTTGCCCTTCGCTCCGGAGCTCAGTAAAAAAGCGGCGGCGCTAGCCTGGACACCAACGCCTACGGTTTGAATATCGCTTTTCACAAATTGCATTGTGTCATAAATAGCAAAGGCATCGTAGACACTACCGCCAGGGCTATTTATGTAAAAAATTATATCCTTGTCTTGATCTAGATTTTCCAAAAACAACATCTGGGCCACTACCAAATTAGCAGTATGTTGGTTGACCTCATCACCCAAAAAGATGATCCGGTCGCGTAGCAGGCGGCTGTAAATGTCATAAGCCCGCTCAAAGCGGCCTTCTTGTTCAATAACGGTAGGCACAAGGGTTGAACTTTTTATAGTCATAGCTAAAGTTTAAAAAATTAGCACTCGCAAGTCAAGAGTGCCAAATTAGCTTTAAGTTATTAGCTGACAGCTCATAGCTAGAATTGGCTTGGTCAAGAGCGCTAACCACGATATTTTTTCTTGGATTTCTCTCCTGGAACCGGGTTTATTTCAAATAAATATCTAAGTAGTCCTGCTCCTTTGTGTTCACTTAACAGTACTCCCCTGGGGAACTCAATGCGATTGCTCCCTTCGACTGTCAGTACATGTTCAGAAGTAACTTTTTTACTTCCTCGAATAATTTTACGAGCATCCTCGAGAGATATGAAAGGTATTTCCGCAAATCTGCTAGACGCACCACCACCGGGAATAAGCCCTATGAAGTGACCCGCTTCAGTATCAGGACGTACCCTTATGCTGGGAACCCCTGATTCCGGGGGTATAGGATATATCGCCTCTAGTTTCATAAGCTGTACTCTACCCCAAGACCTCAATTTTGCAAGCATAGGCGGTTTGCTCATAAATCTAATTTAATACTAATTTTAACGATCGTTAATTTTAGTATTACTTAACAAGTCAAGTACTCTCGTTAACTATGGTAGGGATGCGAGGATGTTGGATAAAAGTGGGTTCCTGCGAAGTGCAACCCGATCCGCCTCAGGCGGACCGGCGTGTAACGCACACTTTTATTCAATGTCCGAGCCAATCCCTACCTGGCTGAGGAATATTCGACGAGTCGAGCTATTGTTTTTTCGGTCATCAGCTGAGAGGCAATACCGCGTTGGTTCTCTGGCTTGTCGAGTTCGGCCTGCATTTGCGGGTCTTGGTATTGGCCTTTCAAAATTTGAATTCGAATTTCCAGCTCTTCAGGAGTAATTGTGACATCCTCGCGTTCAGCTACCTCACTCAAAACCAGGCTGGCCTTGACCCGGAACTGGGCATCCGGCCGCTGGCGTTCGCGGTGTTGTCCCTCGGTGATGCCCTCGGACGTCAAATGTTCTTCCCAAGTTTGGCCGCGGGTAGCTAAGTCGCGCTTCTCGTTTTCTTCGGCTTGTAAGACTTGCTCGTCAATCAAGCCGGGCGGCACCTCCACCTCTGACTTATCGACAATTTTCTTTACCAGCTCATTTTCGTATTGGCGCTCAACCGTGTTTTGCTTTTCGGCGCGTAGTTGTTTTTCGATGTCAGACTTGAGCTCGGCAACGGTTTTAACTGGCCCGGCTTTAGCCGCAAAAGCGTCATCGACTTTGGGCTCGATAACTTGGCTGACTTTTTTGACCTCGACACTAAAAGTTACCGGCTGGCCGCGCAAGGCGGCGACGCCGTAATCAGCAGGGAAAATAATCGTGAACTGCTTCTGGTCCCCGGCCTTGGCTCCAATTAGCTTATCCTCAAACCCCGGTATAAAAGTGCTGCTGCCGATCATTAGTGGGTAGTCCCTACCCTCAGCACCGGCGACCGGTTTCCCACTTTTATCTTTGCCGGTGAAATCAATTACCAGCTCGTCACCCGTCGCGGCGGATCGGTCAACTTCTTTGCGCTGTGCCATTCGTTGCTGAAGCGACTTGATGACGCTATTGACTTCGGCAGTTGTAACT
>JBBTWK010000090.1:0-1467 GCA_038062805.1 Patescibacteria group bacterium | reverse complement strand
ACCGGGCGGTGATAATCCCGGTGAACGTCCAGATGGCGGTGGTCCGTTAGACCCACGCGGTGATAAACCCAACGAACGTCCAGACGGCGGTGGTCCGTCCCCGACAGCAAGGGCTGTAGATACGAACGAGTTTTACGCAAAGGAAATACGCGAGGCTGAAGAACTCGCGGCTAAAGAGAAATCGGCCGACGGCGCCGGTGATGGCGGGAGTGGAGGCGGCACAGGAGAGGTTGTGCCTGCCGTTGTTTCACCTACATCACCAGAAAAGAACCCAGCAGCTACCACGCAACCTCAAGTGGGCAGTGGTAAGAACAGCCCGCCTGTATATACCGGTGGTGCAGACGCGAAAATAGTTGATTACCCTAAGCCTGGTGTGACGGTTACGACCACGAAGACTGGCGCTGTCATAAAACAATCGGGCGATGACAAGCCCTACCGAATGGGCTGGGTTGATCCCTCCCAGGGCTATGATATGAAAACTCTCGACGACTCCGGCAATGACAGCAATCCCTATTTAGCCAAAACACCTGCCCCGGCTTCATATCCGTATAGCGGAACTGTCGACATGGTTGCGGCCAAAATCGAAGCGGCAGCTACCGCTCCTGCCGCTTCTCCTGCTGTACCTCAGAAGGACGTGGTTACATCTAGCTTCCAGGGTATTGCTGACGTGGCTCGCGCCAAGGGCGACGACGTAATGGACTCGGCTCCGGCTGCAACACCTCTGTCAACCAAGGGTCCTACAGCTCCGCTGCCTCGGCATTTGCTTAGTTTTGATGAAGACTTGAATCCCATTGGTGGTTTTGACCCTACCCCAAAAGCTAAGTAAGCCTCCGGTCATAGTTAAAAAATCCCCACTTAACTTATAAGTTATTAATGTTGGATAAAAATTGTTCCGTCGGGGCCTTCTTGGGCAGATTGTTGCCCTTGAGTTGGAATAATTTTTTCGGCAAGTTTGGCATTCTCGACTTCAAGCTGAGCCATTTTTTGTTGCTGTGACACTCGAGGGTTATCTTGCTCATCAGTTTCTACAGGGGTAGACGGCGTGGCTTCTGTGTCGGTAACTTTTTGGAGATATAAATCCAAGCCGCCAAAATCGTTGACGTCGCGCAGGCTGGTGCCGTCCATTACGTAAACCCTATCCATTAAACTCAGTAGGGTTTTGCGGTGGGTTACCATCAGCACGGTCTTGTTGGCTATCAGCTTGGCTATCGAGTCGCGGATGACATTTTCGGACTTGCTGTCAAGCGCCGCTGTTGGTTCGTCCATGCAGATTATCGGCGCGTTTTTAAGAAGGCCGCGGGCGATGGCGACCCGCTGTTTTTGACCGCCGCTGAGCGTACTGCCGCCCTCGCCGACCATCGAATCAAGGCCTCCGGGCATCTGGCTGGCAAATTCATTGACGTATGCGGCATTGGTGGCTTGCTGGATTTCTACTGGCTGCATTTGGCGCTGCACATCGCCGTCGCT
>JBBTWK010000089.1:0-8949 GCA_038062805.1 Patescibacteria group bacterium | reverse complement strand
ATTTTGCACGTGTTGTTCCAGCTGAAGTTGAACAAGTTTTGAGCGCAAAATTCCCAGTGCGGTTTCTTTGTTTTGAAGTTGTGAGCGTTCGTTTTGAATAGCCACCGTGATACCGGTTGGAATGTGCGTTACCCGCACCGCTGAATCGGTTGTATTAACTGACTGTCCGCCGTGGCCGCCAGCGCGGTAAACGTCGATTTTAAGATTTTTTTCGTCAATTTGCACTTCGCTGGGCTTATCAATCGACGGCATTACCTCGACTTTGGCGAAGCTGGTCTGGCGCAAATTATCGGCATTAAACGGGCTAAGCCGCACCAGCCGATGAACCCCGTGTTCGCCGGCCAGTTTGCCGAATAAAAAATCGCCCCCGGAAATTTTTATAGTAACGCTTTTAATGCCAGCCTCTTCGCCGACGCTCTGATCTAGGCTTTCAGCTCTTAGCTTTGAGGCTTCAGCCCACCTTAAGTACATCCGCAGCAACATCTGGGCCCAGTCTTGGGCGTCGGTGCCGCCAGCGCCGGCATAAATACTCAAGATTACGTCGTGATCATCGAACGGCCCACCAAATCGCAATTGCGATTTGAGAATTGAGAATTCGGAATCGAGAACTCGGAATTGGCTTTCTAGCTCTTTTTCTAATTCTGCGTCGCCACTGGCTGCTAATTCAGTAAGCTCAGAAATTCCCTGCTCCAGCTTTTGCCAGGGGCCAATTCGGCGGCCCAAATCGGCCTCGCGCTTACTAACCGCTTGGGCTGAGCGAGAATCCTGCCAAAAAAACGACTTTTGCATTTGCGCTTGGAGCGATTTTTGCTCGACCTCAAGCTCCGCCAGACCTATTCTGTCAGTAGCCTTTTTTACTTCGGCCTGGAGTTCACCGATCCGCTTCTTTAAAGTTTCCATAACACCTACCATTCTACATTCAATTTAAGCACCCGTCACACTCCGGGTATTTTTTTGTGGAGCGAGGCACCCTGCACAAAACAGACTTTCTGCTGAGTGCAGCCCGAGTGGACTATCGCTGCCCCTGGCGAAGGACACCCGGCGCGGAGCGGTCTGTTTTGTGCAGGGTGCGAGCGACCATCAGTCCCAGAGAGGCTTCAGATGTTCGTTGAGTTTTTGAGCAATTTTTGGGTCAGTGCCGCCGAGCACCCCTACCCCACCCAAGTTTTGGTCAAATAATTTGCGCATTGACCGGGCAATATCGTTTTTAGTGATCGACTTGATGCGTGCTGGCATGGCCCTTAGGTCCTCGATGTGGCCATCAAAAAAGTAACGTGAATAAGCGCTGGAGACATTCCCAACAGTTTGCATCGAGCGCTGGAAAGACCCCAGTGCATATTGTTTGGCGGTCTCTAGTTCGGCTTCATCGATAATGCCATTTTGGACTTTTTTAATTTCGGCCAGCACAATGTCGGCTAGCGCCGGGGCGTTATCTGGCAAAACCTGGGCGCTCAGCCACCACTCGCTGACACGGCTAGAAATGTGGTGCCCAGAGCTAACGTGATACACCAGTCCCTTATCGCGCGCCTGTCCAAAAATTCGGCTGTACAGCGTATCGGTTAACATCACGCGAGCAAGGCCTAGCGCGTCATCGTCTTTTTGATTGATTATGTCATTGAAATGAGTACTGATAATCAGATAGATATTCGGCACAGTCTCGTTGGCAATGAATGTCGGCCCACTGGGCTTCTTGGCATTTTCGTCGGGCAGTTTAAAGCGAGCTGGACCAACTGGCAGTTCAAGTTCTTCCAGCAATCGTTTTACATCTACACGGCGACCGCGCAAACTACCGGCGATAATAAAGCGCATATTTTTAGTGAAATGAGTTTTTTTGTAATGCTCAATCAGATCCCTCCGATTGACATTAGCCATCAGATCCACCCGCTCAAAATCGGTCGCCACTTTGAAGCCAAAGCCTTGACTCATTTGATTCGATAACGCCCGAAAATGGTTGTTAGTGTAGCTGACCAATTCGTCGCGGATATTGCCGAACTCGGCGTCAAATTCGGCCTGCAAAAACAGCGGTTTGGCTAGCGACAGCTGCTGCAGCCGCAGTACCCGATCCCATTCAAAATCAGCGACCTCACCGACATAAGCTACTGAGTAATAACTGGTATAGGCATTGATATATGCACCGTTTTTGCTGATCTCGGCATTAAATAGACTACGGTCGGGGTATTTTTCGTTGGCGCCGGCCGAAACCATATGCTCCAAAATGTGCGGTGTTTCCCATTTCCTGCGCGGCACCAAAAATTCACCGGCCCTAAAATTAAGCTCGTAACTAGTCACCGATGCACCAGGGACATCAATTAGCAGACCCCGCGCCCCGTTTTTAAGCTGAATCTCACTGACTGAATGCTTCAAGTTATTTCTTCTTTTTCTTTTTAGCTACTGGTTTTTTCTTGCGCTGACGCTCGGCTTTGCGACTCTTCCTTCGTTGGTTATGCAGCCGGGCCTGGTCCGCCGCGGCGGACTCGACCTTACCGGCCCCGAAGTCGGATTCGTCGTAATGTTCGGCCTGGACAATTTTGCTGGCGTTATCGACCGAACTGCGGGCCGCCCGGGTCAGATCAGTTTCCACTACTTCCTCCAGTCCTTCACGCAGCGGCTGGGCGTGCATTATCGCCCGTACGATTTCGTGGCGCAGCGTAAACTGCATTTCATCAAAAATTCGCTGTGACTGGCGGCGATATTCTACCAGCGGATCACGTTGACCAACGCTGATCCAGTGGATGCCTTCGCGCAAATGATCCATATTTTCCAGATGCTGCATCCACAAGTTATCAAGCACCTGCAAATAAACGTCGCGCTCGACTTTACGCATTATATCGCTGCCAAAAACTTTTTCTTGGCCGGCGTAGAGTTTGTTGGCAGCGGCCACCAGCGATGCTTCAAATTGACTGGCTTCGCTGTCAAAAAGCTTGTCGAGCGTATGCTCATCGAGTGGAAAAGTTTCACTCAAAATTGGTTCAAAGTTCTCACTAAGTGATTCCGGGTGACCGGCTAAAAACTCGGCTTCTTCAGTGATAAATTTTTTGATCCGGGGACTAATATCCTGCGCCCTCAGGACCTCCCGGCGCACGGCGTAGATGGCTTTTCGATGGCGGTTCATAACGTCGTCGTACTGGACAACGTTTTTGCGCTGGTCAAAGTTAAAACCTTCAACTTTCTTTTGGGCACCCTCCAAACTCTTGCTTATCATACGGCTTTCGATTGGCGTGTCATCGTCGACTTTTAGGCGATTCATTACCGACGCAATCCGATCGCCACCGTAGATCCGCATTAGATCGTCTTGGCAGGAAACATAAAATTGGGTCATACCGGGGTCGCCCTGGCGGCCGGAGCGGCCGCGCAACTGGTTATCGATGCGGCGTGATTCATGTCGCTCACTGCCCAAAACAAATAAACCGCCCAAGTCAGTTACGCCGTTGCCCAGCACAATGTCCGTGCCGCGACCAGCAATGTTGGTGGCCAGTGTCACCGCGCCCTTTTGGCCGGCTTTGGCGACAATCGCCGCTTCGCGCTCGTTATTCTTGGCATTCAAGACTTCGTGGGTAATGCTAGCTTTTTTAAGTAGTGAGCTAAGTAACTCGTTTTTTTCGACGCTAACGGTGCCGATTAGTACTGGCTGGCCTCTTTTTTGAAGCTGTGCAACCTCGCGGGCAATGGCCTGCATCTTGCCGGCTTCTGATTTATAGATCCGATCAGCTAGGTCCTTGCGAACCAGC
Source organism: Patescibacteria group bacterium (assembly GCA_038062805.1). Classification (GTDB taxonomy): domain Bacteria; phylum Patescibacteriota; class Saccharimonadia; order Saccharimonadales; family UBA10212; genus UBA6824. Next base: position 5,221 of record JBBTWK010000089.1, on the reverse strand, counting down.
GGCCGGTTGGCCGGTATTTCGACCACATTGAGTTTATAAATTTGATGGAATTCTTCGCTTTCGGTCATGGCTGTACCAGTCATACCGGCTAGTTTTTTATACAAACGAAAATAATTTTGGAAAGATATAGTCGCTAGCGTCATAGATTCTTCCTGGACTTCTACGCCTTCTTTGGCTTCGATAGCCTGGTGCAGACCTTCGTTGTAGCGGCGGCCCTTTAGTAAACGGCCGGTAAAGTCATCGACGATGACAATCTCGCCGTCTTTGGACACGACATAGTGTTTGTCACGCTGGAATAGTGCGTGAGCTTTGAGGGCTTGTTCCAGGTGGTAAATTGTCCGCAGGTTCTCAGTGGAGTATAGATTTTCAATAGCCAGTATTTTTTCGACAAACTCGACTCCGGCATCGGTTAATACGACACTGCGGCGTTTTTCGTCTTTTTCATAGTGCTCGGTTTCTTTAAACTGACGCACTACCCGGTCAAACTGATCGTAGGCCGTGGCGCTAGCGGCGGCTGGCGCGCTGATGATCAGCGGTGTGCGGGCTTCGTCAATTAAGATCGAGTCGACTTCGTCGACGATGGCATAGTGCAGGTCGCGTTGGCGCAACTGGTCGGTTTCGCGGACCATATTGTCGCGCAGATAGTCGAAGCCAAATTCGTTGTTAGTCCCATAAGTTACGTCGGCAAGGTATGCCTCTTGGCGAGTGGCCGGTCGCAGGTGGTGCATCCGCTCATCAAAATGATCTTTGTTATCGTAGCTAGGATCATATACATAAGACTCGTCAGGAATAATTACCCCTACGCTCATGCCAAGAAAATGATAAATTTGGCCCATCCAGCCAGTGTCGCGCTGGGCTAGGTAGTCGTTGACGGTTACAATGTGCACGCCTTTGCCCTCTAAGGCATTGAGATAAACCGGCAGGGTGGCCACCAACGTTTTACCTTCGCCAGTTTTCATTTCGCTAACGTCGCCTTCGTGTAATACCATGCCGCCGATCAACTGCACGTCAAAGTGGCGCTGTTTTAATGTGCGGGTCGAGGCTTCGCGTACGGCCGCAAAAGCCTCGGGCAAAATTTTGTCCAAGGATTCGCCTTTCTCTAACCTTTTTTTAAACTCCGCAGTTTGGCCCTTGAGCTGGGCGTCGGACATTTTTTTATACTTGGCGGCTTGGGCATTAACTTGCACGACGCGTTTTCGCAGACGTTTAATCGTAGCGGCCTGTGGGTCGCCTAAAATACGCTTTAAGGGTTTGGTACTAAATTTTAATTTCAGCAAAAAACAGAACCTCCAATTAATAGCCGTTAGCCTTTAGCTATTAGCTCTCAGCTATGTGCTATGAGCTACCTTTTGCTCATACTATTTTACCTCAAGGCGCAATCTATTGCTAAGACAAATGTTTAAAAGCTACCTTGACCGTGCATATATGGCTGGAGAGTCTCTGGGATTTTGACGCTGCCGTCTTTGTTCTGATGGTTCTCAATCAGTGCGATGGGGATACGACTCATGACCGCTAACGTGCCGTTGAGCGTGTGGACATATTGGTTCTCACCGCTAGCATTTTTGTAACGGATGTTTAGCCGGCGAGCTTGGTAGTCCGTGACATTTGAACAACTCATTAGTTCGCGATAGGTTTTATCGACCGGCGTCCAGTATTCGATGTCAAATTTTTTGTACGCTGGTGCGCCCAGATCACCAGCGGCAATGCGCACGATGCGGTAAGGGATTTCCAGCATCTGGCAAAACTCCTCCTCGAGTGCCACCATTTTTTGGTGTAGCTCTTCGCTTTTGTCCGGTGTACAAAAAATGTAAAGTTCGAGCTTATTAAACTGGTGCGTCCTAAACAGCCCCCGGTTGTGCTTACCATAGGCTCCGCCCTCAACACGGTAAGCTGGGCTCAGACCAGCATATAAAATCGGTAGGTCTTTTTCATTTATGATCTCGTCAGTGTGGTAGCCGGTTAAGGGGATTTCGGCAGTGGCGATAAGATTCAAATCTTCGTCTTCTACCTTGTATATTTGCTTTTCCTTTCCTTTAGCCGAAAAGCCAGCGCCCTCTAATGTACGTGTGTTAACTAGGTGCGGTACCATCATTGGCGTGAAACCGTGTTTTTTGGCCAGCTCCAATCCTAGCTGGGCGATTGCTAGTTCTAGTTCAACTAACGGCCCTTTTAGAAAGTAAAATTTATTGCCGGCTACCTTAGCGCCTCGTTCAAAATCAATCAAACCGCGCTGTTCACCCCAAGTTAAATGGTCGACAGCCTCAAAATCTTTGTCTTTGGTGTCGCCCCATTTTTTTTCCTCGCGGTTTGCTTCTTCACCGCCCAGGGGCGTATCGTCTGGAAAAACGTTAGGAATTTCTTGCAGCAATTTATTAATCGCGTCCTTAGTAGGCTTAAGTTTTGCTTCAAGTTCTTTAGCCTTTTCTCTATGTTGTCTTCCTGCTACCGTCTGAATGGCTATGCTGCCATCTGGTCTCAGACCCGTTTGAGCCAACTGTCTGATTATCCTATAGATAGATTCAAGCTCTTCAATCAAAGGACGTTTTTCTTTATCAAGTTCTAAAAGTTTGGCAACATCAACCTTGTAGCCCTTTTGCTCGGCCTTTTTGGCTACCAGTTCGGCATTTTCCCGGATGAAGCGGATATCTAACATACAGTCATTATATAACTACTTTTTAGCTTGGAGCGCCTTTAATGTAAGCTCGGTGCGAGAGCGGGCGTAGGTACAGTGCTCGCAATCGGAGCCTTCTTTGGGTATTTCGCCCTCTAGTGCTTCCTTGATTTTAAGAAGCGTTGGCTCGACCCACTTGTCACTGCCCTTGTACGGAAAAATGTTGGTTCTAAACTCTACTTTATTAAAGAATCCTTTGCCGCTGGCGATACCGTTGGCGTAAACAAAGTAGCCGGTATCGCTCACTTTATGCCCCTCACCGCGCAACAGCCATTGGTAAACTTCCATCTGGCGCCGGTAGCTATCGTGCCATTTCGACTGCTCTAAATCGGTAATCTCTTTGGTTTTGGCCGTAGCTTTATAGTCGACTACTACTAGCTCGCCGTCGGGTGTTACCCAAACGTCGTCGATGCCACCAAAAATCAGCAAGTTAGTCGACTGGTGCAGATACTGAACGCCTGTAAATGTGTGTCGCCAGCGCTCTAAATCCTTGTGGGCAAACGGCTTTGCGTCGACTTTAAACTCAATTTGCCAAGGATGATGCTCTTTTTTAGCGCGGTAAGTATCAAACTCGGCCTTAAGCAGCGCGTCAACCGCGCTGTTGATTAAAAACGGCGGCATTGACGGTTTTTTAATCTTAAGCCGCGCCTCTAGCCAAAAACAGCGTGGGCAGCGGATAAAATCCTCAATTTTGCTGCGGCTCAACTTAAAGGATTCTTTTTGCCCCGGTCTATAAGCCGGCGATCTCTCATATGCCATCCAGATTATTGTACCAGCTCTGACTGAGTCCGCTGAGCTTAGGCGAAATTAGAAAAAACTAGTTAACTTGCAAAGGGTCCGATTCAGGGAAACTATTTTCGAAAGAATCAGCATTTAAGCCTTGGGGGCGGACTGTCTGGCAATTGTCGCCTTTTTTGTGAGCGTAGCTAAGTGTGTAGCCATCAAGGTAGGTTTTTTCTTCGTCTTGAGAGGTTTCATCCGGTGGCGGTACCCTGAACACTAATCCTGTCAGCAAGGCAAAAGGGCCAGCATCAAAAGAACTCCCGGCCTTATCGTAATAAGCGCAGAACTTAAATCTCTCTTCGTCGAGGCGTTCGTATTTAATAGTCGCCGGTACATTCTTAATATCCGCTTCTTCCAAAGATGAGGGTAGCTTCCCCTCCCGGTATATGTACTCGGTTAATTTATTCGAGACATTTTCGATTTTTTTAGATGTTTCTTCATCTTTTTTACTATCTTTGCCCGAGGCTAGCGTAAACCCTACTAGACCTAAGCTGAGTGCAATCAGTATTGCTAAGCCTAGATAATATTTTTTCACCGGTCTTATCCAATACTTGCTTTAGCACGGTGCTCATCGAACCAGTAGTAAACTAAAATACCGCCGGCAATCGCCAGTATTACCAGCAGATTAATGATTGCCTTTCCAATAGAAGTTGTGCCGCTACCATTAGCCTTTTGCATTATGCTATAAACGAATACACTGATATTTATAAGGCAGACTATGAAGGCTAGAACTTGGGTCAATTGAGACAACCGGCGTTTGGAGGGTTCAAAACGCAGGGCCGGGTTTGCGAGTTCGGCTCGTTTTAGGCGTATAAAAAGTATTGCGAAGAAAGGCAATGACGATATCAATACCGAAACCGGTATCACTAAGAAGTTAAAGTTGAAGCTACCGTTTAAAAGATTTAGCAATACCCAGGCCAGGCCGGTAGCCGAAAACCACAACGCAATGGTCATCATTGTGTATTCGACTCCCCTGACACTCAAAACCCTGACTACTGGAACCGGCTCGTCAGAATCGTGAGGCATACTTAAGCTAGGTGTTTTAGGCGGGGGTTCGGTGACAGGCGTGTGCGTTTGGAAAAGTGAATGCATAGGCTCACGCTCCGTGGTAGTGTCTACCGTAGGCGCAGGATTATGGACAGTCGGTGGCATTGTTTACTCTCCTTCAATTATTTTCATTTTAACATAAGCGAAAATATTGGGACAACAAAAAAGACCTGACTGTGATTTAGCCAGCCAGCATCACCGCTAGTCAAAAACAGCGCCCACAGCGGATAAAATCCTCAATTTTGCTGCGGCTCAACTTAAAGGATTCTTTTTGCCCGACTTTATAAGCCGGTGATCTCTCATATGCCATGTGTCCCCCCTAAATTTTGGCGTTATTAGAACAAATCGGTTGCTGTTAACAGTTTACTCCGCGGCAATAAAAGTCTCCAACAGTTTAAGGGGGAGCAGTTGATTTTTAACAACATATTTGCTACATTTACCGCATAAGGTAAAAACACAAAAACTTGGAATAAATAAAATGCCAGCCGGAGAACCCCACATAGAAAACACCCGACCAGAGGGCGAACAACACTCTGTAGAAGCTGAGGCGCCGTTCGCCGAGGAAGTTGCCTCTCTGCAAGCTGCTGTAGAGTCGGGCCAGGATCCAATCGTACGCGCCAAGTTCCTCCTACACTTGATCGAAGCCTCGCTTGATCCGGGTTTAAGCGAAGATGACAAAAAAAAGGCTCTGCAATCAGCTGCGGTTAAAGTGTATGATAA
>JBBTWK010000088.1:0-7518 GCA_038062805.1 Patescibacteria group bacterium | reverse complement strand
CCCCGGGTGGCCCCCCCCCCGCTCGTCCCGCCGTCCCCCGGCGGGGGCTGCACTGGTCTCAAGGTGCAGAAGACGGGGGCTACGTCGGTGAGGGCTGAGGTCACACTCAGCCGCTCAGACGTATCGGTTCGGGTCGTTTTTCAGACCCGGCCGGAGGGGGCAAGTACTCCGCTGGTGCCGCTGACCCCCACGGGGGTGAACCAGTTTGGGTCCGTTGGTCAAGACCTTGACTGGCGCCAGCCCGGTAGCTTTGAGCTGGCGGTACTGCTCAACGGCGTGGCCCAAGCCGACAACTGCAAGACCGTTGTCCGGTTCGGCGGCGGACCCACGTCCACACCGACCCCGGTCACCCCACCGGTGGTGATCGTGACTCCGATCGTGACACCGCCGGCAACGTGTCCGGCTGGGACGGTGGGCGCTCCGCCTATCTGCTTCCCGCCGCCGACGGTACGCTTGACCTTGCCCGGTCCTGGCCATGGCTTCACGGTCAATGGCTCTGGCCAGATCTGTGCCACGGTCGGGCTTCCCGTCGGGCATGGGGTCACGGTGGTGTTCACTGCCATCGGGACGACGTCAACGCCGTACCAGGTCGACAACCAAACCTGGTGCGTCTGGTATACCGCGCCGGCGACCGCCGGCACGGAAACAATGTCCGTGCGCGTCACGGACACCAACACCGGACTGTCCGCATCGGACAGCGGCCAGTTCATGATCGCCAGCTACGGCTTCTAGAGAGCTGGCGACGGTAGTTCGGTCGGAGGGCCCCCTGCGGGGGGCCCTCAGCCGGCCGCCGGAAACTAAAACTCCTCTTGGTTTATTCAAGGGTCGAGGGTTTCCGGTGGCCGTTTCGACCCAAAGTTTTAAATCTCAATAACTATCTAGTTTGTCAAAGAAAATATATTTAACTAAGCACTTTTTAGTTAATAGGAGGCCAAAATGCTACGATTTCTTAAACTGGCTACAGCTTTGGCTGTAGTTCCAATAATCGCTTTTGCCGCACCAGCTTTAGCTGTTGGCGAAGGCCAGATCGAAAGCGGTGATATTTACCGTATAAAAAACATAACCAAAAATATCGACTTTGTGGATCCCGCAAATGCCGATTCTTGCAACCTGCTTGAGTACAAAGTTAGAATCCACGACCCAGGTCCTGGTTTTTTAACTAATGTAAATGTATGGGTTGACTTGCCGAGTGGGGCAGACACTAACAATATTTCAACTATTGTTGTAAGCGCCCAAAACGCTAACCCATTAAGTACATTCGACACTGCTACCCTTAACTTGTCTAGCGCCCAAGGCGTAAGTTACGTTAATGGTACTACCCAACTGTTAGATGCCAGTGGTAATGTTATCCAAAACTTACCTGATGGTATCACCCAAGCCGGAATTGCTATTGGTAATGTTGGAGTTTCGTTTAACAACCGGAAGTATGTTCAGTTCCAAGCGAGAGTTAGCTGTCCTGCACCAGTTCCTACTCCCACTCCGACACCAACCCCTACACCAGCAGCCCCCACTAAACCAACCACAAAACCTGTTGTTACTGTTGCAAGCTCTACCAAGGCTTTGCCTGATACTGGCCCTGGAGACGTAGCCGCAATCTTCGCCGGAGTTAGTGCGATCGCTGGCGCTGGTCACTACTTTGTGACTCGTCGCTTGCGCGCTTAACTTTAAGTTAACGAAAACAAAATACTTGCAGGGGAGTGCGCCTCAGGCGGATTCCTCTTGCAGGGATTGTCCTTGTTACAAGGACAATCCCTGCAAATTGGTATGGTGTGGATAAACACTGGTCAAACTGCCCAAAATGTGCTAGTGTTTAACTAGAGCAATCGTGACTGACCGCTCTCGTCGTAACTTACGCACCAGCCTCGTTTTGTCTTAGAGCCAAAAACTTCGGCCTAGTGCTATGTTACTCCTCTCAAATTTGTAAAAACCTGCACTGCGTGTTTTCACAAATTTGTATGAGACCAAGTAGATAAAAATTAAAAAGCAAAAGACCCTCGGAGACTACTAACAGGGTAGCGCGAGGGTTTTTTGATGCCAAATAATAAAATATGCTTGGTGACCCCAAGGGGAATCGAACCCCTCTTGCCGGGATGAAAACCCGGTGTCCTAACCTCTAGACGATGGGGCCTTCAAGCATATTTTATGTCAAAGCTATTCTATCACGCAGCTACATCTGTTAAAAGAGGTTATAATAGGCAAGAGCGGGCGAGAACAGCCAGTGGCTGTTTGAGTTTTCTTTGCTTGGCCGGCTCGCGCAATGCTTGCATTTTGCGCAGCCGCAGGATAACTCGACCCCTTGGGGTCACCATCCGCTTTGATGCAGATAGGTAAGTTTGACATACTGATTGAAAGACAATGGTGGGAACTCAATTTAAGAAAAAAACGGTCAAAGACGTCGAGCTAAAAGGCAAGCGGGTGCTGCTGCGGGCCGATTACAATGTGCCCATCAAAGACAACCGAGTTGTTGACGATTACCGAATTCGCCAATCGCTGCCAACCATCGAGTATATTCTTAAGCAAAAACCGGCCAGCCTGATTATTATTTCGCACCTTGGCCGACCCCGCACCTTTTACGGGCGTTCTCATAATCTGATTGCGGACTACTCTCACCCTGAAAAGGAGCGGGGCAAGCCAGAGGGCAAGCCCAATCCTGATTTTAGCCTGCTGCCGGTAGTCAAACGACTCAGCCAGCTACTAGACCGCCAAGTTGGTTTTGGCCTGGACTGCATTGGCAAGCAAGCCCAAACGGCCGCTGCTGGCGTTAAACCCGGTGGCGTGACGCTACTAGAAAACCTGCGTTTTCACACCGGCGAAGAAGAAAACGACCCAGCCTTTGCTAAAAAGATAGTTGAAGCCTCGCGAACGGAAGTTTTTGTGCAAGATGGCTTTGGCGTGGTGCATCGGGCGCACGCCAGCACCGATGCCATTACTAAGTTCTTGCCCTCGGTAGCTGGGCTGCTGTTAGAGAAAGAAGTCAGCATTATTAAGCAAGCCATGAATCAACCAAAGCGGCCGCTAGTAGCTATCATCGGCGGGGCCAAGATCAGCGATAAGATTGAGGTGCTGGGCAAGTTTATCGAAGTGGCCGACGCAGTGGCAGTTGGTGGGGCGCTGGCCAATAACTTTTTAGCCGCCGAAGGTCTAAAAGTTGGCAAAAGCTTGATCGAAAAAGAGCTAATGCATGAGACCGAGGTAATCTTACGTCGGGCTCGAGCCGAAGAGAAAAAACGGGATTTTAATTTTTTTCTACCTGTGGACGCTGTGGTTTGCCGGTCAATGGACGGCCGGCTGTCCACGAGGCTGGTCGATCTAACTAGTAATGTGCTGGCTGATATCGAAGCCTACCCCAAGAAACCGCCCACCACCGCCCTCGTCGTGGCCGCCGATGAACTAATCTTGGATATCGGCCCAATCAGTGCGGCCGCGGTTGCTGGGGCGGTTAAAATGGCCAAGACTGTGATCTGGGGCGGCACGCTGGGTGTAACTGAAACTAAAGGTATCGCTGGCGCCCAGGCGCCGTTTGCCCACGGTACCCGCACAGTTGTTGAAGCCATGATCGGTTCGTCCAACAACCATAAAAACAAGCCGTTTAGTATTGTCGGCGGCGGGGATACGGTAGCCTATGTGGAGTCCGAAAATTTAGTCGAAGACTTTAATCATGTTTCCACCGGTGGCAGTGCCAGCCTAGATTTGATGGCCGGCAAACCTCTTCCTGGGATTGAGACTCTTGAAGATAAGTAGTCATCGGCCAGAAAATTCCTGTACAATAATGCTTAAGGTAACAAGGGTGGTATGCGTAAGCTTTTGATTGTCGGCAACTGGAAGATGCACCTCAACGCTAGCCAGGCGAGCCTTTTAGTGCATCGTTTATCCGAAAGGATTAAAATTCACCGCGACATCGAAGTAGTGCTGGCGCCCAGTATGCTGGCCTTGCAGCCACTGAGCACCCAAATCGACCGGCGCAAATTCCGGCTGGCCAGCCAAAACGCCTACTTTCACGACGAAGGCGCTTTTACGGGGGAGGTTAGTTTTACAATGCTGCGCGAGCTAGTACATTACGGCATTATTGGTCACAGCGAACGCCGTCACATTTTTGACGAAGATTTAAACGCGGTTCGCGACAAAGTCGGCGCCGCTATCCGCAATGAAATCACGCCTATTTTGTGCGTTGGCGAAACTAAACATGAACGCGCCGAAGGCGAGACCAAGCAAGTCCTGCACGACCAATTAATGACCGCACTTTCTAATCTAACAGCGAATGAAGTAGGCAAAATTGTCATCGCTTACGAACCAGTCTGGGCTATTGACCAAGTAACCGCCAAACCGGACCAAGTAAAAGAGGTAATCGCCTATATCCGCCGTTACATCGATGACGTATTTAATGAATCAGCCGCTAAAAAAGTCCGCCTACTTTACGGTGGCGACGTGGTACCAGAAGTTATCCACGGTCTTTTGGCAGTGCCTGGTATTGATGGCTTTTTGATCGGCCACTCCAGTTTGAATTACGAGACATTTGCAGGTATTGTAGAGGCAGCGCACCGCTGGCAGCGTAATCAGCAAAACAGCGGAGAGGGGGAATAAATGGATCAAAAAAATGCCGGACCGACAGTCTTTGATATCAACAAACCGCACACCTACGGCGCCTCGCCGTCGGCCCGTCCGGTCATAGTTGGTCACCGGCCGACCATGCCCGATCCAATGGTTACACCCCAGGAAGTACCCCCGCTCGGTGGCCCGAAAATAAGCGTCAAAGTCAACGAATCATCTAACCCGCTAGCTACAATGGAGGGAGAGCCGCAACTATCACCACCGTTTAAACCCGATGTCGATAGCGAGTCAGCCGCCCAGCGGGCGCCGTATATGCCGGTTTCTGATTTAACCGGTATTAACCAAAACCAACCCAGCTCCATTCTTAAGCCAACCAGGGCTAGTGAAATTAGCGACGACCAAGTTGTCACCACCAATCCCAAACCAAGTGTTTATGGTAGTAGCAATCATACACCTGTCAATGAGGGCAATGCGCCCAAACATCGCAGATCCCACACCAAGCTTTGGCTCTTGCCGTTATTTATACTGATTTTGCTAGCTGGCGCCTACGCCGCCATCGATAAAGGTTTGATCTTAAGCAATATAAATTTACCGTTCCACATCTTCAAGAAAACAGACACGGTTGCTACTAGCCCACAATCTTCCTCGGCCACCCAGACAAGTATCCCGTCTGGTTTCACCAGCACTAAATTGATTGAAGCTAACTTGGGCTTTGCTTATCCCACTGATTGGGGGGCGCCAACCGCTAGCACTGACCTGGGTTTTTCCAAGCGCTCTAGCGCGGCCAAAGCCGATGCTAATTATGCTTTCCTCGTTAGCTTTCCCAATAATAAAGATGTCCAGCTGGCAATAACCTCGGCTAAATTTTTACCGCCAGCCCGCACCGCCCAATACTACGATTTTTTGGGCTGGTGCGTTGGCACAGTCGATGCTAAGTATTATGCCGGCGTTTTGCGCTATAGCACGATCGAGGGCGTAGACTCCCCGATGACAGTCACCTGCGACCAAGGACCGCTCAATAATGCCGTCAAGATAATCAGTGATACCATAGTCCAGACAAACATCAAAAATACTGATGGCAGCCGAATGGGCGATATTTACACCAAGAATCTAAGTAACAATGACTATGTGGTTGCCCGCGCCAAAGACGCCACTATGAAAAATGGCGACCTGATTCAAACGATGCTCGGTACCATTCAAAACAGCCAGTAAAACAGCCACCGCCCGATGCGCCTCTGTTACAATTGAGAGATGTCACAAGGCATAGGGAGGACTGATTTTTTACTTCAGGGTCTAAACCTGGAGCAAACCCGGGCGGTAAAAACTACCGAGGGACCGCTCTTAATTTTAGCTGGTGCCGGCAGTGGCAAAACCAAAACCCTGGCCCACCGCATCGCTTATATCCTGGCCACCAAAAAAGCCACCCCATTTGATATTTTGGCTGTAACTTTTACTAACAAAGCCGCCGGCGAAATGCGCGACCGTGTTGCCAGTCTGCTGGGCCGAAACGCCAGTAATCGTGCCTTTATGCCATACATCGGAACCTTTCACGGCATCTGCGTAAGGATCCTCCGCCTGGATGGAGGGCAGATAGGCATCCCAAATAATTTTGTGATTTGGGACGAAGCCGATAGGCTGGCGGCCATTAAACAAGCCGCCAAGAGTCTTGGGATTGACGAGAAAAAATTTCCACCCCGACTGATCACTTCGCTAGTAAGTAGTGCCAAGAATGAAATGGTCGGACCCAGCCAGTTTTCCGAAACAGCAGACGGGCCGGTGGGAAAGGCGACGGCTAAAGTCTTCGTGGTCTACGAAAACCTGCTCAAACAAAATGGTGCGCTGGACTTTGACGACCTGATCGGTCGAAGCGTGCAGCTGCTAAAAACTCAATCGGGCATCCGCCAAAAATGGCAGACCCAGTTTAAATACGTCATGATTGATGAATACCAAGACACTAACGCCGCCCAGTACCTGCTGGTCAAACTGTTGACCGGACTGCGCAATAATATCGCCGTGGTCGGTGATGACTGGCAAAGTATTTATTCTTGGCGTGGCGCCGACTTTCGTAATATCTTGAATTTTGAGAAAGATTTTGCCAACTGCAGCGTGATTAAACTTGAGCAAAACTACCGAAGCACCAAGAGTATTTTGGACGCCGCCCATAATGTCATCAGTCATAATCAAAAACGTTCCAACAAAAAACTTTGGACAACCGCTGGCGCTGGTTCGCCGGTACAAATATTGCAAGTTGGATCCGAGCGCGCAGAGGCCGAAGCTTTAGCTCGTCGAATCAAGCCGCTAACAGACATGGGGGCTCGCCAATATGGGGACTTTGCGGTACTTTATAGAACCAACGCCCAAAGTCGACCAATTGAAGAAGTTTTTATCCGCTGGGGAATCCCTTATCGCATTGTCGGAGGAGTGCGTTTTTACGCGCGAAAAGAAATTAAAGACATCATGGCCTACCTGCGGCTTATCTACCAACCGCAGGACAGCATAAGTTTTGATCGGGTTGTAAACGTACCGGCGCGTGGTCTAGGCGCTAAATCGCTGCAAATTTTCCACCAGTGGCGACAACAGAATGGCTATGGTCTGGCCGAGGGTCTGCGCCAAGTTAGTGCTTGTGATGGACTAACCCCCAAGGCTCGGGCTGGTTTTTTGGCGCTGGGCGATATTGTCAGTAATTTTCATGCCCAAGCCCAAAAGCTCGTACCAGCGACACTTATCGAAGCGCTTCTGCGGCGACTGGACTATTCCCACTGGTTGCAAGACGGCACGCCCCAAGGTGAAGCCCGGGTCGAAAACGTCCGTGAACTACTGAGCGTTGCCGCCCAGTATCAAGACGTTGGCCTAGACGGATTTTTAGAGGAAGTTGCCTTGATTTCTGACGTTGACCAGGCCGATTTTGGCAGTGACGCCGTGACCTTGATGACGCTACACTCTGCCAAAGGCTTGGAGTTTCCAGTTGTT
>JBBTWK010000087.1:0-1967 GCA_038062805.1 Patescibacteria group bacterium | reverse complement strand
ACTCCAACTCCACCACCTCCGGCTCCGCCACCCAGCGCACCGGCTAATTTGTCAGCTGCAGCATCCTGTTCTGGGAGTCAACCGCAAATTGTTTTCAACTGGACCGATGCCACTGGTGAAACCGGTTATTTTTTGGATGTCAATGCGGCTGCTTGGACTGGGCCGGGTTCACCATCGCCTTGGGGATTCAAGCCCCTGGGAGCAAATGTGACTAGTTTTACTTGGAGTGCGGCGGCTCCTTTGCTTAATGGTCCGCCAACTACGCCTGCTGCCAACACCACCTATTGGTGGCGATTAATAGCTGTCAACGGAAGTGGTTCTAGTCCCCATGTTTATCCGGCCAATAGTTTTAGTCCACCAGGTGTTTCGGTGACTACTGCCGATTGCGGTCTTGATTTGAAGGCGCGGTTTGTCAACAATAACCCGCCGCAAATCTATCAACCTAACCAGACGGCTAATTTGACAGTGCGAGTAACCAACATTGGAGCAACTGCATCGGCAGCAACAACTTTGGGGCTTTGGCCAAACACCAGTGGCATGGCTAATTGTCCAAGTTCCCCTAGTACACCACCAGCAGGCCAGTCCTATGCAGTAGGAGCGCTTGCGCCTGGCGCTAGCGTTGACGTACCAGTAAGCTTCAATGTCGGTTCAAATCCGGGTACATTCATTGCCAATGCCTATGTAATTCCTTTATGTAATCAAGCCGATCGCTATTGGCCAAACAATGCTACCAACGGTACGGTTTGGGTCGGACCAAACGGTGTTGACGATCCTCCTCCTGGCAGTGGGGGAGGAGATGACGATGTTGACGGGCCGGGTACTCTTCCAGGTGGCTTTACTTACGCAGTGGACGTTAATGCTTGGTTTGAGACGGTTGGCGGAGACGTGGGCAGTACCAATGACATTACCGTTGATCAGACAGCGGCCACGGGCAGATACAACTCAGCTTATCTGCTGGCAGCCAAGACACTGGATAGTCAACTGACGACCCAGGCCGGCTGGAGGCTTAACAATTACACCAGGCCTCTGGTACCAACAGGCGGTATCTATAACTATCTGGCCGAGAGATTTAGGCAGAGAGCAATTTCTGAAGGCCACAGCACTTGTACAATCTCGGCCGGAGTTTTGCCGGAGGGCAAGGTGTTTGGTTATTGCAACGCTGATGCCAGCTTCAACGTCGGTAATGGGCCCAACGGCAACCAGGTCTGGTTTATCGACGGTAATTTGACGATTTCTAAGAACTTGATTCTGGGAGCAACAGATACGGCTACCTTTGTTGTCAAAGGTAACATTACGGTTGAATCATCGGTCACCAGGATTGACGGTATTTACATCGCCGGAGGTACCTTTAACGGCGGCAATGTCAACGGAGCGCAGCTTTTGGTAAACGGCTCTGTTTACGCCGGCAGTGCGCAACTGGGCAGAACTTTAGCTGCCAGCGGCTGCGGCGTTTCCCCTTGTGACAATGCGGTTCATCCAGCAGAGAGAATTGTTTTTGATCTTAAGTACTTGGTCGGCTTAAATAGTGTTTTGGCATCGCCGAGTATATCCTGGAAGGAAGTAGCGCCTTAAGTCTTTTCTGACTTATTTAGTGTATATTGAGGTCGATAAATTCCAGTTTGCCCCCTGTTTATTTTTAATAAGACTGATTAAAATGCCGCCATGCGGCTGCCTTTGTTTTCCTCCAAAAGTCTGGGAATCGATCTGGGGACTGCCAATTCTCGAGTCTGGTCCAAGGGGGCCGGAGTAGTCTTGACAGAAGCTTCGGTTGTGGCTATAGATGATGAGAGCGGCCGCGTTGTGGCAGTCGGCAGCGAAGCTTATGAGCTTCTTGGCAGAACCGGCACGAATTTAGTGGCCCAAAAACCGCTGAGCGAAGGAGTGGTCGCGGATTTTTTGGTCGCAGAGGCGATGCTTAAATACTTCATAGATCGCGTTCTGGGTTCTTCTCGCCTGTTGCGGCCGGA
>JBBTWK010000086.1:0-2436 GCA_038062805.1 Patescibacteria group bacterium | reverse complement strand
GATTTGTGGTTGCATTTTACCACAAGCAGCTTAAGAAGTCAACCTAGACAATAGCCTCGCATCTAGTCTTCTCAAGGGTACGACTCGTGAGATTATGCTAAGTTAGGGCTATGATATTATTCTATTATGAATTCAGGTGACCAACCAGCCACCAAAGGTGACGTTGAAGAAATTGTTACTCGTGTAGTCACTAAAGCTACCTCCGAGATACTAACGGCTGTTGGTGAACAACTAAACACCGTGAACGATCAGATTGATGAAGTTGAAGACAATTTAGGCTCTAAGATAGACAAGCTTGAGCTTAAAGTTAATAACGTTACTGATGATCACGAAATCAGAATATCTAAGCTCGAAAAACAGCCGATTTAGTTCTATTTTTTGCGGGGTTTGGCAGTAAGTTTTTTGGGCTTGCCCGCCGAAACTTTACTGCGCAAAGTTTTTGCGGATGAAAGTTTTTTGGCTGGAGCGGTCTTCTCACTGACCCCTTCGTCTTCTTCGATATCTTCGACTTTTTCGACAAGCGCTAGCGAGGCGACACTATCACCGGCATTCAGACGCATAATACGCACGCCTTGGGTGGCCCGGCCAAGAGCCGGAATGTTTTTGAGGCCTAAACGGATGGTTTGACCAGCTGTCGAGATGATAATCACCTCTTGATCACTGCCAGTCAGGGTTTTGACGCCGATTAAGGGGCCGGTTTTTTTATTGACTACCGCCGAGCGGATGCCCACACCGCCGCGTTTGTGGGCCGTAAACTGGCTAACCTTTGTGCGCTTGCCATAACCAAATTCACTGATAACGAAAATGTATGATTCGTCATCAACAATGTCCATACCGATAACCTGGTCACCGGCGCGCAGCCGGATACCACGAACACCGCGCGAAACGCGGCCCATCGGCCGAGCGTCCTTTTCGTGGAAACGGATGGCTTGGCCTTGAGAAGTTGAGATAACAATTTCGTCTTCACCAGTGGTCATTCGGATCCACTTCAGTTCATCGCCTTCGTCCAAGTTAATGGCAATTAGGCCGCTTTGACGGACGTTTTGGTACTGCTCAAACGGCGTTTTCTTGACCACGCCACGGATGGTACACATCAGCAGGTTACCACCGGCTGTTTGCTTGGTGACGTTTATGACTGAACTAACTATTTCTTCGGGCTGCAGCTGCAACAAATTGACTAGCGCGACGCCTTTGGCGTTTAGTCCGACGGCCGGCACTTCATAAGTTTTGATTCGGAACACCCGGCCCTTATTTGTAAAGAACAAAAGGAAGTCGTGTGTTGAAGCATTTACAACGTGTTCGATGACATCTTCCTCACGCGTAGCCATGCCTCTTCGGCCTTTTCCGCCTCGTCCCTGCTTCTTATAATCAGCGATGGAAGTCCGTTTTATATAATTTGCTGATGTGAGTGTGACAACGACTTGCTCGTCCGGCACTAGGTCTTCATCGTTCAGCTTACCAAGTTCCTGAGCAACTATTTTGGTACGTCGTTCGTCGCCAAATTGCTGCTTCATTTCCAGCAATTCGTCTTTGATAATCTTTAAAATCTTCTTTTCATCAGCCAAAACAGCCTCTAGTTTGCCGATTAATTCGATCAGCTGAGTTAACTCGTCTTCAATTGCCTTTCTTTCGAGTCCGGTCAGACGGCGCAACTGCATAGCCAGGATGGCTCCCGCCTGGATGGCTGAGAGTTTGAACTTTTTGATAAGGTTTTCCGCCGCATCTTCGCTGGTTTGGCTGGCGCGAATAACTTTGATAACCTCGTCTATGTGATCGAGGGCAATTTTATAACCCTCTAAAATATGGGCGCGTTCTCTCGCTTTACGCAGTTCATATTCGGTGCGGCGTCTTACAACTAATTGGCGATGCTTGATGTGCTCACCGATAATGTCCTGCAAGCCCAAGACACGTGGCTGGATGCCGTCAATAAGGGCCAGCATATTGTAGTGGAAAGCGGTTTGCAGCGGTGTCAGTTTATAGAGCTGGTTTAGCAACTTCTTAGGGTAAGCGTCTTTTTTGAGGTCAACTACAATCCGCACTGAACCGCGCGAACTCTCGTCACGCAAGTCGGAAATACCGCTAATTTTTTTGTCGCGCACTAAATCGGCAATTTTTTCGACTAGCCCGGCCTTATTAACGGCATAAGGGATTTCGGTAATAATAATCTGCTGACGACCGCCTTTATTCTCGACAATGTCAGCTACACCGCGAACCACTACGCCGCCACGACCGGTGGCAAAAGCTGTTCGAATTGATTCTCGACCATAGACCACCGCTCCAGTCGGAAAATCAGGGCCCTTCACATGCTGCAGCAAATCATCAAGGATAGCTTCGGGATTGTCTATCTGAACAATAGTGGCGTCCACCAGTTCAGAAAGGTTGTGCGGTGGAATATTGGTGGCCATACCGACAGCGATACCGAGCTGACCGTTAAGC
>JBBTWK010000085.1:0-11836 GCA_038062805.1 Patescibacteria group bacterium | reverse complement strand
AAAACTACGAGAACGAGTTTACCAGCCGCAGTACCAGGGCCAAACAATACGAAGCCCAGTTAAATGACCTGAAGCAGAAAATTGAAGGCGAGGAAGCTTCCTTGCGAGCTCAGTCGGAGCGTATAAACGCCGAGCAGGCCCGGTTGGACTCCTT
This sequence comes from Patescibacteria group bacterium, assembly GCA_038062805.1. GTDB lineage: Bacteria > Patescibacteriota > Saccharimonadia > Saccharimonadales > UBA10212 > UBA6824. The sequence continues at coordinate 11,682 of JBBTWK010000085.1, read as the reverse complement.
GCGCAGCTCTGACCAAATAGGGGAATACAACGCTGGCGTGGCGGCTTACAATGCCGACGTCGACGCTTACAACGCCGGTGTGGCTAGGTACAAACGCGACATAAATAGCTTCAACTCATTGGTCGAACAATATAACGCCGTCGCCGGCGAGCTTAAACAGCTCTACGGCGCCATCGACACTCGCCTAGCGCCCAAGACACAATGAGGCTAGTTGCCGCCGCCTTGACCGCCCTCGTCAGGGACGGGTTCTGGGGCGGGCGCACTGTTGACAATCGTTGCCGGGTCGGTGGTGGCATCGTAAAGGACGCTATCGATTATCTGGGCGGTTACGCTGTGGCTGCCCGATGTCACGCTATAAGTGTATGAGCGGGTACTTGGCGAATCGATTAGGTCAGTGTAAGTTTTGACGACCTGACCATCGACACTGAAATTCAGAGTACCGGGGAACTGTGAATAGTTGGGGTTGTTAAAAGGATGCGTACCAGCCGTGGCGGTAGCGGTCAGGCTATATGTCCCATCGCCATTATCACTAGTCGTCAAGGTTATGGCTGGCCTGCCGTCGCTGCAATTATGGATATCATCGGTAATGATCACGCCAGAGCTAGAGGTAGCATTGGCGCCGTAGAAAATGTCAATTGAGAATTGATCAGCTTGGGCGTTGCCAGAAACATTCTGCTTAGCTAGTTCGGGGGTACAGGACGAGGCAACTTTGTTGGACACTTTATCCATAGTCGTGTTCTGCTTATTCGATGCGCCTTTCGGCTTGTACCATGAAGGATAAAGATCGGTCGATCGACTCGGTTCTATCGAACCAATGCCCACATGTGTAGTAACGACGTAGGCCGGTAAAACTTGCACGCTACTAGGCTGGGTCCAGTTCTCTGGCTTCAGATTATTGTGAGCTTCGTTCATCCAGCCCGTCCAAATCGGTCTTGTCATATTTTCCATAAAGCCGCTCATGGCCTTTTGGCGGCTATGGTGGCCTACCCAGACGCCAATAGCATATTTAGTCGAGTAGCCCATTAACCAACCGTCTTTGGCGTCGTTGGTTGTACCGGTTTTTAAGGCGAAGTTCCAGCCTTTGTAGCGGTGAATTTTTTGGCCAGCCGGGAAGTAGCTGGCGTTCGGGTCTGACAACATATCGGTGACAATGTAAGCAGTGTCGGCTCGCACCGCCTGTTCGGCTTTAGGTTGCTTCCATTCATAGAACGGTTTCGTGTCACTATTGGAGTCGAAGATCTTTAGAAGATATGTTTTGGGTATATATTGGCCCATTCGAGATAATGTGGCGAGACCTTGAACGTGCTCGTCTAGGCGCAGGAAGGCACCATCACCAATACCCGCAGCGCCGTAGCACTGGGTAGTTTGGGTCAGTTCAGTATTGGCGTAGCATTTATAGCCGCTTTTAAGCCCCAAGGCTTCAGCAGTTTTAATCGTCTTATCAACACCAGTCGTCAAAATAGCCTTGACTGCCGGTATGTTGCGCGAACCCCCCAAGGCGTAGCGCAGGCTCAAAGGGCCAGGTTGGCGGAAATCATAGTTTTTCAGACAGTTACCACCTTGCCTGGGATGGGCTTTATTAGTGCAGGGATAGCCCGGCAGGGCGCCTTCTACGTCGTAAAGAACCGATCCGGCGCCAGCATTGGTGCTGTTTTCGATCAGGGCAGCGTAGTCATAGGGTTTAAAACTGGAACCTGGCGGCAAGGGGGTTTGAGCGTAGTTGATCTGGCCGTAATCGGGATTGGTGAAATCAGCACCACCCACCAGCGCTACCATCTGTCCGGTTTTAACATCTTGGGCGGCTAGTGCGGCCGTATCCCCACCTTGCCGCTTTACCTGCGCAAGGCCTTTTTGGACCTGGGTTTCAGCTAGATCTTGAAGAGTCAGGTCTAGGGTAGTAATAACCTTCCAGCCGCCAATTTTTTTGGCGCCACTGCCAGAAGGGGGCACAAACTTCTGAGTTAGTTCGTTTTTAGCAGCTAGCAGGAAATAGGGATATTTTATGCCAGCATACTTGGTGGACTGCGGTTGCACGGTAGCCAAAACGTCAACCTTTTTAGCCTCTTCGGCCTGCTCTTTTTTAATTTTGCCAATCTGGACCATCGAGTCGAGAGCGTAGTTATAGCGAGCTATAAAGGCCTCTCTGTCGAAGAACTCTTTATTGTAGGGCGAATATATAGATGGCGACTTAGGGATGGTAGCCAGCATAGCTGATTCAGCCAAGTTTAGATCTTTAGCGGATTTATGGAAGTAGTCAGAAGCTGCCGCCTGCACCCCGTAATCTACGCCACCGTAAGGTGCTGTATTCAAGTAGCCAGTCAGAATATCATCCTTTTTATAACTGCGTTCTAGCTCAACAGCTAAAATCACTTCTTTTATTTTTCGGGCGATGCTTCTTTGTTCGGTCCAGTCCTGGTTGAGCTTTACCAACTGCTGAGTAATGGTCGACCCACCCTGGGTGCCACCCTTTTTAAAGATATCGTTAAAGGCTGCCCGCACAATACCTCTGGGGTCAAAGCCCCGGTGTTTATAAAAGTCGCGGTCTTCCACGGCCACTGTGGCATCTTTCATGAACTGTGAAATATCAGTGCCAGGCACCGGCACCCTTTTTATGGCGTCGTAATCCTGCCACAGCAGAGTCTTCCCAGTGCGGTCATAATAGCTGATGCTGCCGCCCAATTTGTTGCCACTCACACTAATATCGGGCAGATCTTTGCGGAAAAAGGCAAAGACGCCTAACGTCAAAATAAATAGAGCGACGATTGTCACGCCGGTAATTTTAAGCGCCATAATGGCGCCATCGCGGCTAAACCAATACTCGGCCCAGTTGCGCGGGTCCAAATGCCATAAAAGCCTTTTAAATCTGGATTTAGGTAGCCCACGCAAGCGGTTGACTTTGCGCAGTGATTTACCTTCCCGCATGGCTATCCAGCGTTCGCTCAGGCTACGGTGGACTTTTAAAACCCGGCCACTCCGGGTGGTAACGTACTTGCCGGGACTGCGACGTGCCCGGCCACGATCGAGCTTGCCCAAATCTTTTTTAGCCATATGTTCTTATCCGCCATTATACCAAATTATCGTCGAGCCAGTACCTCTGCGGTATACTATGGATAATGGAAATTATCGAGGGGGCCATCTGATGAAATTAAGTGAAGACCTTGCCTGGCGCGGCCTGATAAAAGATAAAACCTTTACGGACGAGACTTGGCTAGACAAGCCGCAGGTTTTTTATCACGGGGTTGATGCCAGTTCCGACAGTCTGACTATCGGTAATCTAGCCGCACTGTTGCTGGCTCGTCGATTAACTGACGCCGGCTGGAAAGCTATGCTGCTAGTCGGCGGCGCCACCAGTCTGATTGGTGACCCGGGAGGTAAAACTGCCGAGCGCGAACTGCAAAGCCGTGAAGAAGTTTCACGCAATGTCGAGGCCATCAAAAAACAAGTATCGCAACTGTTCGCCGGCCAGCCATTTATCCCGGCCGACAATTATGATTGGTTTGCAGATGTTAAATATCTGGATTTCTTGCGCGACGTTGGTAAGCATTATTCTATGACCGAGTTAATGCAACGCGATTTCGTGACCGAGCGTATGGGCGAGGGTGGCAGTGGCATCAGCTACGCCGAGTTTAGCTACTCACTTATCCAGGGCTATGACTACTGGCAATTACATAAAAGGCACGGTGCGGTACTGCAAATTGGCGGCTCCGACCAGTGGGGGAATATGCTGTCCGGGGCATCATTGATCCGCAAAAAAGAAAGTGCCGAAGCCCATGCATTAAGTATGCCGCTGGTGGTCAACAAAGAAACTGGGCAAAAGTTTGGCAAAAGCGAGGCCGGCGCTATTTGGCTTGACCCTGCCAAAACCAGCCCAACCCAGTTTTATCAGTTTTGGATTAATGTCGATGACGCTGACGTAGAAAATTATTTGAAGGTCTTCACGCTGCTTCCGAAAGAAAAAGTAGAGCAGGCAATGGCTGAGCATAAAACCAACGCCGCGGCCCGCAAGGCCCAGAAAGTCCTGGCCGAGGAAGTAACCATGCTGGTGCATGGCGAAGACGCTGTCACCGAGGCCAAAAGCCACGCAAACTTCTTAGTTAGCCATTCAACCGACGCTCTAAAAAGAAAATCTCCTGACATCAAAATTGCTTCGGGCACAAGTTTGGTTGAGGCCTTGATCAAGACTGGCTTGGCTGATTCGAATACCGAGGCTCGTCGACTCATCGATGAAAAGGGGGTCTATGTAAATAACGAGCCTTTCAGTAAAGAAATGCTCGAAGCGAGTGATTTTACGGAACACCGGCTAATACTAAGACGTGGTAAAAAATTACAAAACTCAGTCACGATAGAGCTAGAATAATGGCAACGCCCAAAACCAAAAAAGCGACTCGTAGGGCCGATCAATACGATGCCCCAAAGTATAATTATCAAGACTATTGGACTGGTCGTGAATACGAGCACGCTGCCGAGGAAATGGCCCTCAAACGGCTACTTAAGGGTCAGCACTTTGGCCGCGCCGTAGATGTCGGCGGCGGCTATGGCCGTCTATGCAAGTTCCTAACCAACTTTGCCGGTAGAGTTACCTTGGCCGCGCCCAGCCAGCAACAGCTGGACATCGCCAAGATTTATCTAAAAGATACGCCGCAGGTGGAGCAAAAACTGCTCCAGGCGGCTGATTTACAGATGAAGGCCGGCTCTGTCGACCTAGTTTTAGTGGTGCGGGTGCTGCACCATTTGCCCGACCCAGCGCCAGAATTCAAAGAAATTACCCGGGTGCTGAAGCCCGGCGGAACCTTTATTTTGGAGTTTGCCAATGATGCCCATTTTTTGAATCGTGTGCGCTACGGTTTCAAAGGTAAAAAAGTACCGAAAAAGCCAGTTGATATTAGTACAAAGAAGGACTCCAAGATTCCCTTCGTTAATCATCACCCCAAAACTATTATTCAATTGTTGCACGACGCTGGCTTTGAGGTCGAGACTGCGCTGAGCGGATCGAATCTTCGTTCGCCGAGGCTCAAAAAGGTGCTGGGCAAAAATATCTTACTGGGGTTAGAAAAAGTCCTCCAGCCTATGCTGGCACCACTATATTTTGGTCCTTCCGTCTGGCTCCGCCTCCGTAAAAAATAACAACACATTTTCTATCTGTTAGATGTTATAATGAGAGTATGCAGATACAAGACGACGACTTGAAAAATGGCGTGATTTTGGAAGAAATTCGTGACCAAAATAAAGCCATAATCGAGGGCCTTAAGGGATTTAGTGGCGTGCCAGCTAAAGTTGATAAAATCGCTGAGGATGTAGAAGAAATCAAAACTGATATAAAGGCCATAAAGCCTGTAATCAAAGTCCATAGTCACGAACTAAAAGATCATGAAAAACGAATCACCAGCCTCGAAGCCGTCCAAGTTTAGCTTGCTACACTGTAGGTAGTGCAATTATCAAACCCGATTGCTGGATTAAAGGGAGTAGGAGACGAGCTAGCCAAGAAGCTGGCTATTATTGGTGTTAAAACAATCGGTGATCTGATAGAAAATTACCCACGGCGCTACGAAGATTACTCGAACGTTGTGCCGCTCAACAAAATTCGGCCGGGTATCGTGACTCTCGAGGCCAAGATCGGCCAAGTGACCGGCCGCTATGTTCGACGAGGGATGCATATCACCGAAGCCCTGGCCAGCGACGACAGCGGTAGTGTACGTCTGGTTTGGTTCAACCAGCCTTACCGCGGGGGCGCCATCAAACATGGGCAAAGTTATTACATTTCCGGCAAGTACGCCTTGCGGCGCGGCCGTTTTAGCATTACCAACCCATCGGTCGAACTGGTTAGTGATTTCCCGGTCAATACGGCGCGCATAATCCCTATCTACCGCGAAACAAAAGGTCTAAAATCTTTCCAAATCAGGAAGCTAGTTCGGGAAGCGGCAGATATTGTCAAAGAAATGCCCGAACATTTGCCAGACTGGTTACTTAATGAGCAAAAACTAATGGATTACAAAAAGGCGGCGCTGGAAATGCACTTTCCATCGTCTACTGGTGAGCTAGTCAAGGCTCAAAAGCGGCTTGGCTTTGAGGAAGTTTTTCAGCTGAGCTTGGCTGCACTGCTCAACAAGCAGGAACTGACCCGCGAAAAAGGACTGGCTATCCCGTTTAAAGAAAACCTGGCCAAAGATTTTGTCTCTAAACTGCCATTCAAACTTACCGACGCCCAGCGCGAAGTTGTCTGGCGTATTTATCAAGATTTGGAAAAAACTCAGCCAATGAACAGGTTGTTGGAGGGTGATGTCGGCTCCGGTAAAACAGTGGTGGCCGCCATGGCGGCCCTGATGGCAATGGAACAAGGTTATCAAACCGCTCTGATGGCTCCGACAGAGATTCTGGCCCGCCAGCACGCTGACACGCTCAATAAATTGCTGGATAGTGTCGGCTATGGCGATCAGGTCGGCCTACTGGTCGGAAGCTTAAAGCCTGCTCAAAAAAAGGAATGCCAAAGACGAATAGCCAACGGCCAAATACGACTTATAGTTGGTACGCACGCGTTGATTAGCGAGAAAGTGGATATGCACAAATTGGGGCTGATTATTATTGATGAACAGCACCGTTTCGGCGTTGACCAGCGCAAGAAACTGCAAGCCAAGGCCGGCCATATGCCCCATGTCCTGCACATGAGCGCTACCCCAATACCGCGCAGTATCGCACTGACCCTTTACGGCGAGCTGGACATTTCGATTCTGGACGAAATGCCCCCGGGGCGCAAAGAAATCCAAACTAAAATCTGCTCGCCAAATTCGCGGGCCCAGCTCAACGCCCAGATTGATAAACAGCTTGGGGATGGCCGGCAAATGTTTATCGTCTGTCCGCTGATATTGGATACGGATTTGAGCTGGGGGTTGTCGGTCGAGGAGGTCTTCGAGCGAGTTAGCAAAAAAGATTTCAAACACCGTCGGGTAGCGCTATTGCACGGTAAGTTGAAGTCAGCCGAAAAAGATAAAGTAATGCAGGCCTTTTTGAACCACGAATACGACATCTTGGTCAGCACAACTGTTATAGAGGTCGGCGTGGATGTACCAAACGCCACGATAATGCTGATCGAAGGGGCCGAGCGCTTTGGCTTGGCTCAAATCCATCAGCTGCGCGGCCGGGTCGGCCGTAGTGGCCACCAAAGTTACACCTTTTTGATGCTCGGTGACAGTAAGGCTCCCAGCCAGCGCCTGCGGGCGCTGGAAAATACCACTGACGGCTTTGAATTAGCGGAACTGGACCTCCAGCTGCGCGGCCCGGGCGCCATTTATGGGACTACCCAGCACGGTGCTCTGGATTTGCGAGTTGCCAAATTGACAGATACTAAACTCATCGCCACGGCCCGAAATGCTGCCCAGCAGTTCATAGACAAGGAAGAAAACCTTAAAAGATACCCTCATCTCGCCGCTAAAGTGTCAGCTTTACGCGCGATAACCAACCTCAATTAGCATCAAATGCAGCTAAAGCTGCATCCGTGTTTTTAAAATCAATAAGCACAGTTTTTGCGCCAGTTTTTTTGAGGTCTTCCGCACTATAAAACCCGGTAGCCACACCCACAAGGTGAGTCAACTCTGCTTCCTTTCCTGCCGTAATGTCCTTCGGGGTATCGCCTACAAGGTATACATTGTCTAGCTCGCCGGCGAAGCCGGCCTTCTCGATTGCATATTTTATTAAGTCTCCGCGTGTTACGTGCGGGTCGTTTCCAAAACCGCCACCGCAAAAAAATTTATAAATATCCAAGGATCCAAGTTTTGCTTTTGCGATCTCCTGAATGTTTCCGGTTAACAAATGCAAGGTTGCTCCCTTATCGTTCAGAGATTGCAGCAGCTCTTTAACGCCAGGCAGAAGTATTACGGTATCTGGGGTAAACTCCGTTAAGAAATAGTCCCGCGTGGCATCCAGCAGCTTTGGAATAGTCGCCTCAATCTCATTGTCAGAAACCCCGCTTTCTTTCAGGAGCATGCTTAATATTAAGCGGTCAGTCATTCCTTGTATGTTCCTGTCTTCGACGGATACTTCAATCCGGTGAAGAGACCTTACGGCTTCCTCGAAAGCTCTGTGGTGGAGTCCTTTGGCAGACGATTTGGTCAGCGTGCCGTCTATGTCGAACAGAATCAGTTTTCTCATAGAAACCATACTATCAGTTATCATAATAAATATGAGGATTATTGCTGGAAAACTAGGCGGCAGGACTTTTGAGGCGCCGCGGGGACGTACAACCAGGCCGATGAGTGAAAAAGTCCGCGGTGCTTTGTTCAATACTTTGGGAGACATTGAGGACTTAAGTGTTTTGGACACCTTCGCTGGTAGTGGCGCGTTATCATATGAGGCCATCAGCCGCGGCGCGGCCAGCGCGTTGGCAATCGAGCAGGATAAAACTGCCCATTCTCAAATTCTTAAGAATTTGAGAATACTTCAGATTGAAGACAGAGTGAAAACAGCAAAGGCCAATGTCAGTGGCTGGAGCAACAACAATGCGGCCAAGCAGTTCGACCTCGTTCTGCTGGATCCACCGTATAACAACTTGGATCGCCAACTACTCCAAAAACTGGCTAGGCACGCAAAAAAAGGCGGCCTGGTTGTGCTTTCCTGGCCCGGCAAGGAACCGACCCCGCCCTTTGAGGCCCTTGTGCAAGTCACAAACAAAAATCACGGCGACATCCAGCTAGTCTTTTACCGCAAGACCTAACATATCAGGACTGTCCTAATATGTTGCAAAAAACACCTAGAAACTTGGTATTAATGAGGTAGGAACAGAGGTATAATAGTAGTATGAAGCAAGATACTACACCCGCCACAAAAGCTGATGTAGAGGATGCAATTAGAGAGATAACCCCAGGCATCGTAACTGAGATAGTCACTACGGTAGTAAAGACTGCTACCACAGAAATTTTATCAGCCGCTGGCGATCAATTTGAAATCGTGAATGACAGACTAGACAATCTTGAAGCAACCACGGGCAGGATCGAGACCAGGCTAGAAAATGTGGATCGCAAACTTGGCGAACACGAGGTCCGAATCGAAAAACTAGAACACAAGCCAGCCTAGTCTTTTACCGCAAAAAATAAATAATTTGGTGGGGATGAAAGGACTTGAACCTTCACGCCTTTCGGCACTAGTTCCTAAAACTAGCGTGTATACCAATTTCACCACATCCCCGGCTAATCCATTGTACCAAGGCAGTTGCAGTCAAAAGGATTATTTTTTGAGTTCTTGGTAGCGTAGGGCAGGAGCGGCGGCGTAGGCTGTGGCCAAGATAAAGGCGACTAGACTGCCAATGATTGGGATTATACCTGCTAGAGCTAAAACAAAACTAAAACCTATAATGCTGTAGATCGGCCAGGCATAGCCCCTGGTCATATTCCAGCTGATACTCAGAGCATCAAAAACTTTAGTTTTTTTATCGACCAAAATATAGGGAGCTAGGAAAAGTCGCCACAACATAATAACCCCTGGTACGATGAGTAATACGAAGCCCACTATCAGCAACATTATGGTCACGATACCAAGACCGAGCAGCTTGGCCCACAGCCAATTCTGCGTTACATCGTTCCAGAGGGATCTGAGGGTCGGTTTGCTGCCTTGCGTAACCCTTAGATTAAGCACTACAGCCATGAGGTAACTAGCAATAGCCCCGAAGAGTAAAACGATAGAAAGAATAGCGCTGGCTGTGTCGATCGACGAGCCTGAACCAACGTTAGGTCCCAAAAAAGACAAGCTAAAAGCATGCCTCCAGTCCCAGCCGTGTCTTTGATTGTCGGCGATGACTTGAATCACGCCAGCAATCATCATAGCCGCCGGTACAGTGTAAACAAGGGCGTAAACATTGAGGTTTTTACGCACTAGGGCGTAACTCTTGCCAAATAAATCTACGGCACTGGTCAGGTTAGCGTGTTTCATTGGTGTAAATATCTCACGCTTCGAGCTGTCCATCAAGTATAATAAGAGAAATTATGGCCTTATCGACTCATGCCTACAAAGGAGCGCGCGATTTTTATCCTGAGGATAAACGTCTTCAGAAGTATATGTTCGACACTTGGCGTAGAGTTGTCGAGAGTTTTGGCTACCAGGAATACGACGCGCCGCTGATCGAGCCGGTCGATATCTACCTGGCTAAAACTGGTGAAGAAATCGTTAATGACCAGCTTTATGCGTTTGAAGATAAAGGCGGCCGCAAGGTCGCCATCCGGCCGGAAATGACACCTAGTGTCAGCCGCATGGTGGCCGCTCGCCGCCAAGAGCTAGCCTATCCACTGCGCTGGTACTCCATCCCGAACTTATGGCGCTACGAGCGACCCCAGCGCGGCCGCCTGCGGGAGCACTACCAGCTGAACATCGACATTTTTGGGGTCGCCGACATCAGTGCCGATCACGAGGTTATTTTAGTGGCTGAGCGCATAATGAAGGCTTTCGACGCGCCAGCCGGCAGTTACGAAATCCGGATCAGTAGTCGTAAATTGGTAAATTACTTTTTCCGCGACCATCTAAAACTGGACGACAAACAGTTCCATGATGCCAGCAAGCTGATAGACCGCTGGCATAAGATAGAAAAAGCCGATTTCGAGGCTCAAGCCAAAGAAATTCTCCCGGTCGAAAGCTACTACCAGCAGCTGCTGGTAGTATTAAATTCCAGAAATCTGGACGACCTGCCGGCTGAGCTGAAAGACCACGCTTCGGTTAACGAACTTAGCAAATTAATGAAACTGCTCGGTGAATCGGGAGTAGATAGCGCCGGCTTTGATTTTTCGGTCATCCGCGGAATGGACTACTATGACGACATCATTTTTGAAGTCTTTGACACAAGTCCCGAGAATAACCGTTCAATGTTTGGCGGCGGACGCTACGACGGTCTGGTCGGGCTGTTTGGTGTAGAGCCTCTACCGACAGTCGGTTTTGGCATGGGCGATGTGACCCTGCAAAACTTTTTGGAGCTGCATAAGCTTTTACCCGAGCTTGAGCCAGAGGTTGACGCGACTGTCATTTTGATCGGCGAAGTATATGAAAAGGCCCAGCCCGTATTGGCTGAGTTACGTGAGGCTGGATTAAACTTGGCAGTCGATGCAACTGAGAGGAAGTTGGACGCCAAAATCAAAAACGCCGCCAAAGCTGGTATGCCGGGTGTTATCTTCTTGGGCGAAGAAGAACTGTCCAATAAAACTTTTAAAGTAAAACACTTAGGCTCGGGTAAAGAAAAAGTTCTTACACGCGACAAGCTTCTCAAGCATATCGATCAATGGGTTTCGGGCGAATTTGAATCCTAGAATATCTATCCCGATGACGCCGGGTGGTAAGTTATAATTGGCCAGTATGCAGATAACTAGAACTGATAAATCGCCAACGCAGGTGAGTCTTAAGATTCGTGCCGATGCGGCCGATCTTACGCCCATCAAAAACCATGTGCTGGAGCACTTTGCCGCCACTGTGAAAGTTCCTGGCTTCCGCGAGGGCACGGCGCCGGCCGCACTTATCGAGAGGCAGGTCGATCAGAGGGCTCTGGCCGACGAATTTATCGAACATGCTCTCAACCAACTCTACACGCGGGCTATCGACCAAGAAAAATTGCGTCCGGCCGGCAAACCGGAAGTTAGGCTCAAGAAATTTGTGCCGTTTGTTGACCTGGAATTCGAAGCTGAGATGGAAATCATTGGCCCGATTAAACTGCCCGAT
>JBBTWK010000084.1:0-5188 GCA_038062805.1 Patescibacteria group bacterium | reverse complement strand
GCCCTGGACGCCATCGCTAAACTGTTACCCGACAAAGCTGAAAAGCTGGTTAATGGTAAGCCGCAGATGGTATTGGTAAGCAAGCTGGCTATCGGTGATTTAGTCTTGATTCGCCCGGGTGCCGCTATTCCGGTTGACGGTATGGTCGTGCAGGGGGCTTCATCCGTTGACGAAGCGGCTATTACCGGGGAGTCCAAACCGGTTGGCAAACAAACTAATGACGAAGTCGTGGCCGGCACCATCAACCAGGACGGTTCACTGACGGTTCGTGTTACAAAACTCGGCGAAGACACTGCGCTGGCCGGCATTATGCGATTGGTCGCAGAGGCTCAGGCTTCAAAATCCAACGTTCAAATTTTGGCCGATAAAGCCGCCTACGTTTTAACTATTGTGGCGATCGTAGCTGGTGTATTAACCTTTTTGGCCTGGGCACTAACCAAAAATACTGGATTTGCTCTGGAGCGCAGTGTAACGGTACTGATTATTGCCTGTCCTCACGCTTTAGGATTAGCAATTCCTTTGGTGGTATCAATTTCAACAACCCTATCTGCTCGTAACGGCCTACTAATTCGAAAACGGCTGGCACTAGAATCGGCTCGCAAACTAGACTGGGTACTGTTTGATAAAACCGGCACGCTAACCAAAGGCGAACACGGCATAACTGATATTTGGACCACTCAGGGTTACTCCGATGATGACATTCTGCGACTGACCGCTAGCTTGGAGCAAAGTAGTGAACACATTGTCGGTAAAGGCATAGTTAAAAAAGCTCAAGAAAAACGGCTGCCGTTAAGCAAGGTTGCAGATTTCTTAGCACTGCCTGGGTTGGGTGTTAAGGGCACACTTGACGATAGTAAGGCTTACGTGGCCGTCAGCCGTCGTTACATTCAAGAAAACAAACTCGAGGTTCCTGATGCTTTGAGAAGCCATATAAAACAAGCTGCCAAAGACGGTAAAACGGAAGTCTACCTGGTTAGAGACAACATCGTCATCGGCGCTTTAGCCCTGGCAGACGTTATTCGTGAAGAGTCAAAAGAAGCAATTACTGCTTTAAAAAAACTGGGCATAAAAACCGCCATGATAACCGGCGACTCCCAGGACGTAGCCGCTTATGTCGCGACACGTCTTGGCCTAGACCAATATTTTGCCCAGGTGCGGCCTGAAGATAAAGTCGCCAAAGTTAAGCAGTTGCAGGCAAACAGCCAGCGTGTAGCAATGGTGGGTGATGGAATTAACGATGCACCAGCTTTGACCCAAGCCGACATAGGCTTGGCAATCGGTGCTGGCACTGATGTAGCCATCAAATCAGCCGACATAATACTGGTCAAAAGCGATCCCCGTGATGTCGTGAAAGTCATCAAACTATCCAAAGCCACTTATAGCAAGATGAGGCAGAATCTGGCCTGGGCTAGCGGCTATAATATCGTCGCCATACCGTTGGCCGCCGGCGTGCTTTATAAATACAGTATAGTTCTGGCGCCGGCTGTCGGTGCTGTCTTAATGTCGATCTCGACAATCATCGTCGCCCTAAACGCCCAGCTTCTGCGCAGACTACGTTTTTAGTGGCGCGGACATGGCACACCACCATTGAAATTGATATAATACCCCTGTTCATGTTGGTCTATACCAATTTTGTAAGGTCGTGCGTAGCAGACTCTTGCAAAATTGAAAAGGAGGAGGCGACCTGAGGCTGGAAGTAAGCAAGTTTACCGAGCTTACGGAAGCCGGCACGTCGACTCCGACGCGGGGCATTGGCGCAGTTGGCTAGCGCGCTTCAATGGCATTGAAGAGGTCAAGGGTTCGAATCCCTTATGCTCCACCAGCTTAAGTCGTATTGTAGCTTCCGTAAAAAAGCGGAAGCTTTTTACTTCCAGCTTACATACGCCTTTACGCTTATCAATCCAGCGAAATCTGCTAAAGCGGGATTTTGCTGGATTGGGTTGTAGCTACAGTAGAATAAGGGTATGAGACTTAATGCATATTTGGCTCGGGCAGGGGTAGCTTCGCGGCGCGGGGCAGATGCCCTGATAAAACGTGGCCGGGTAAGTATAAATGGGCACCTGGGCCAACTTAACTCTAGGGTCAAGGTAGGCGATAGCGTAAAGCTTGATGGGCACCCCTTGCAGGCCCAAAGTCCCCGTTACATTTTGCTGTACAAGCCTGCCGGTACCGTGACCACTTTAAAAGACCCAGAGGGCAGGCTGAAAGTGACCGACCTAGTTAAAATTCCCCAGAGAGTTGTCCCCGTGGGCAGGCTGGACTTCAACACTACCGGTGCGCTACTTTTAACCAATGATGGTGAGCTGGCACACAGATTGATGCATCCGAGTTTTGAAGTCGACAAAATCTACGAGGCCGAAATCCGCGGCGAGGCAACTCCGGAAATACTTAACAAGTTAAGTATCGGCGTAAAACTGGAAGACGGGGTTGCGGCACCGGCCAAAGTCAGAAAAATAAGCCAAAATAAAATTGAACTGACAATTCACGAGGGCCACAAACACCAGGTCAAACGAATGCTGTCGGCCGTTGATCTGCCGGTGCAAAAACTCCATCGCAGTAAATATGGTTCACTTGATTTAAATGGCCTAAAGTCCGGACACTGGCGTGAACTTACCAAGCAGGAACTGTCCCAGCTAAAACAGAGATAGCTTGGTATACTTTAAAGAGTGAAAAAATTTGCTAAAAATATAGTTGTCGCTATCCTTGGCTGGCAAGTTCACCGGCTTTATAAAAAATATGATTTCAAGGTTGTGGCTGTTGCCGGGAGCCTGGGTAAAACTAGCACGAAACTAGCTATAGTCCAGGTTCTTGGCGCGAAATACAAAGTTTGTCATCAGGAGGGCAACTACAACGATATTGTCACAGTCCCGCTAATATTTTTTGGACAAAGTACGCCCAGTTTGTTCAATCCCCTTTCATGGCTAGGAGTTTTTTGGCGTAATGAAGCACAGCTGCGCAAAAAATATTCGTACGAGGTTGTTGTAGTCGAAGTTGGTACCGACGGTCCAGGACAAATCGAGAAATACGGACAGTATCTAAAAGCCAACATCGGAGTCCTTACAGCTATTGCGCCCGAACACATGGAATTTTTTGATGACCTTGATAGGGTGGCAGTAGAAGAGCTACAGATCGCCAGCCTGTCTAAAAAGCTAATTGTAAACAGCGATTTTGTCGAACCAAAATACTCAAAAACAATTAAAAAACCTACCAGCACGTATGCGATCAAGGCTGCGGCAGACATTCGTCTAAAAAATGTAAAATTCGATGGTTTTTCGTCTGATTTTGATGTGCTGGAAAATGATGCACTATTACTGCACGCCCAGCATGAAGCGGTGGCTGAACCGAGACTATATGCAGTTACAGCCGCAATAGCTGTAGCCCGGAAACTTGGAATGACACCAAATGAAATAAAAGCTGGGCTTGATAATCTCAAACCAGTTGCCGGCCGGATGCAAAAACTGGCGGGCATCAAAGACTCGGTAGTTATTGACGATACTTATAATGCCAGCCCCCCAGCCATGAAGGCGGCGCTTGATACACTTTATCGCCTAGAGGCGCCGCAAAAAATTGCCGTTTTGGGTAACATGAACGAACTAGGCAGCTATAGCGAAGCGGCCCATGAAGAAATCGGTAATTACTGCGACCCCAAAAAACTTGATCTAGTTATTACTCTTGGACCAGACGCCAATAAATACTTAGCACCAGCCGCAGAGGCTAAGGGGTGTAAGGTACAACAGTTTGAGGATCCCTACTCAATCGGGGATTACCTAAAACCGATTATTGAAAACGGAGCCTTAATTCTAGCCAAGGGTTCGCAAAACCGGGTTTTTGCTGAAGAAGCGGTGAAGCTACTGTTAGCTAACCCGGCTGACGCCAAAAAATTGGTTCGTCAATCTGACGCGTGGTTAAAAACTAAAGCCAAGGCCTTTAAGTAATGAATGTTTTGGTATTGGGCGGCGGGAATTCTCCGGAAAGAGAAGTTTCGCTGCGCTCGGCAAGGGCGGTGGCAAATGCCGCCCGCCGGGCAGGCTTTGATGTTAGCGAGTATGATCCGGCAAACGGTTTTAGTTATTTTGATAAGTCGCCAAAAGATATAGTTGTCCTACCTATTTTGCACGGAATTAATGGGGAAGATGGAGTGGTGCAAGCCGCACTTGAAGAGCGCGGCTTGCCGTTCCTGGGCGCTGATTCCTCTTCCTCTGCTGCCTGCTTTGATAAATGGCTGACACTACAAGCCTTTAAAGAATACGGTGTACCTACTGCTGAAAGTCAACTTGTCAAAAGAGAAGACTTTGACAAAAGTAAGATTAGTAAAAAACCATATGTTTTGAAAGTCGTCCATGGCGGCTCGAGTATTGGAGTATTGATTGCCCGCGACCCATCAAAAATCACTCAGGAACAAATTGACGAAATCTTTAACTTGGAATCACGGGCAGTTCTGGAAGAGCTCGTGGAAGGGACAGAAATCACTGTTCCGATTCTGGACGGGGCAGCTTTGCCAGTGATAGAAATTGTGCCTCCAGTTGGCGGCGAGTTTGACTACGATAATAAGTATAACGGCAAAACGGCTGAAATTTGTCCACCTAAGTCCGTAAGTGAACCGGTCCAGAAGGAAGCGCAAAGATTGGCTGAAAAAGCGCATCAAATTAGAAATTGCCGGCATCTTTCGCGGACAGACCTAATGGTTCGGCCAGATGGTAGCTTGGTAGTTTTCGATATCAATACAATCCCAGGCCTCACGAACCAAAGCCTCTTCCCAAAATCAGCCGCCGTAGCCGGCATAACTATGCCTCAGCTGGCCAAACGTTTCGTGAAAATGATAGTCCGCGACTACAACCTCTAATATCTCTGTTAGAATATAGTGAATATGAGGCGTTATAATCCGAAAATAATTGAGCCCAAATGGCAAAAAATCTGGAATGACACCAAGATTTACGAAGCCACGGAAGATACGGCCAGACCAAAACGTTACGTTTTGGAATACTTCCCATACCCTAGCGGTGCGGCCATGCATGTTGGCCATGTGCGCAACTACACAATCGGCGATGCCGTAGCCCGTTACAGCCGGATGACCGGCAATAATGTTCTTCATCCAATGGGTTGGGACGCTTTTGGTTTGCCAGCAGAAAATTATGCCATTAAATCTGGCATCAGCCCCCAGGAAGCAGTGGCCATAAACGTCGAAAAA
>JBBTWK010000083.1:3746-5376 GCA_038062805.1 Patescibacteria group bacterium | reverse complement strand
ATACGAAAACTTGGTATAGCATTGTGTCAAATTGAGGTGCCAGACTATTGAATAATATGGCGGCGAGTGAAGCGATCGCCAGGTTAGTTATTGGGCCTATCATACCCACTAGTGCCCCACCCCACGCACCATGGCGCAATCGGTGGAAGTTGACCTGCACCGGCTTGGCTGCGCCAAAAAGGAAAGGGCTACCCGATAACAAAAGAAGTAACGGTAGAGCCACTGTAAAAAATGGATCTATATGAGGGAGTGGGTTTAGCGTCACCCTTCCCTGTAGTTTGGCCGTATTATCGCCCAGCCAGTTGCTCGTTAAAGCATGCATCATCTCATGGATAGACATACTGAATAACAGCACCATTAGTAAGATAGCTACGTTTTGCAAAGAAGCATCCATCTAACTCAGTATAACTGAGTTAGCTCTTAGCACTTAGTTCCTAGCTATTAGCTAAAGGCTGGGTGCTATAGGCTAATTCAGTTGACTTTACTGAATTACCCCCGTAAAGTAGTCAACTGAATTATGCAGCGACTCGAATTTGATAAAAAAGGTAAGCAACACGGCCATAACGTCAGCTTTTCTATGCGCCATACCAAAAAGGTCTGGAAGCCTAATTTGCAGACCAAAACACTTACCGTTGCTGGCAAGAAAGTCAAAGTCAAAATTAGCACCACTGCCATTCGCACTCTCAAGAAAAAAGGTCTTCTCTAATCCTCGCACCGCCATAGCCTGCTCACCGGCAGAGCCGGCGACTCCGCTATTGCTTCTCGCGCTCTACTGCGTCAAAAACTGCGCTGCTCCTTCACTGTATTCAAATACAGCTTAGTCCGCTACTCGCTTCTTCCTTGTAGAGCACTGAGCTGTGAGAATTAGAAGCTATCCCTTGCACTGCATTCAAGCTTGAAGCTAGAGCAATTTTATTACTGGCGTTCGAGGATAATTAGGCGAGTTGTATCAGTTAAATCGATTAATTTCGGTTTGTATAGTGCTTAGGTACGACCCTTAGAGCAATGCTCGGCGCAGTAAATCAAACTTCTTGTGCCAATAACGTATTCTCTGCTTAAAATAATTTTTTTGGGCTATTTTGCGACTCGGCTTCTTATTAAAATTGCGGCTATTATTGCAAGGGCGTACAGAATAAGCTGACCCCAAAAGATTTTCCAGTTCCAGGGATTAGTCGCTACTTTAAAAACTTGGTCTAGTATTAGCCCGCCAATATTGTTAACGAAGTTAATCGTACTAATTCCAAGAATTAGTGCCACTATGAAGCCATTAATAAACTTGTCTTGCAGGATTTCGCGTAATGCAACCATATCCTATTCCCTTTGTACTCCCATTATATAGATTTAATACTTGATAATGTAATTAACTGTTAAGTACGCGGCTGAATCGGTTGGTGCGTTAGTCTGCGGGCCAACCGTGATCGTGTCGGATACGCCTATGGATGAGTTTGAACCGGCAAGACCTATGCTGCTGTTGGAGCCACCAACCATGTTCTGGTTTTCACCACCCGACCACGCGGTTCCCGCCCCTCCGGTGGTGAAAACAGCCAGAAGGGATGCTCCCGAGGGGGCAGACCCACCAGAGATGCTACTGTTGCTGCCCGTCAGACTCAGGGATGAGTTGCTGCCCGTC
>JBBTWK010000083.1:2507-3736 GCA_038062805.1 Patescibacteria group bacterium | reverse complement strand
TTTGGCGTGCGGCTGCGAATTACGGCGCCCTCGCTATTGCCAAGTGTGCTTACATCCGTGTTTGAACTATTTAACCCGACAGCTGTTCTACCTCTTAAATCCGGCAAGTTGAATGTAGTGGAGCCATCACCTACCCCATAGGTAGTACTAATAATTGCAAACAGGTTGGCATAGGTGGTACGGGATATGGCTGAACCATCGGCTATCAGGTAGCCTGTTGGTGCGCTGGAGCCAGCAAAGGCTACGATCGTTCCAGAAGGGTTAGCAAGATTTGTCCAGCCTGAAGGGACGTCTTGACACCCCCTAACGGCTCCGGAGACAGAATTGTAGTAAATAGCCCCTGGCGTACAAGTCGGGTCAGTGGCATTGTCGTTTTTTACTCCCAGTACCAGGATTGTTGGAGTAGCTGAAGCGGAGCCAAGGGTTATTTTCACTCCACTGGTATCCGCCGTTAGGATAGTCCCCGTACCATCAGCTTTTTGGATAACAAAGGCAGTCGTTGAGGTGGTTTTGGTGGTTATGCCTGATGAGCCGGCCTGTATGGTAAGCGGGCTGGTGCCAATAGTAGACCCTAAGACTATGGTTGTGCCAGAGGAAGCAGTGGCGTTATTGCCGATGTTAACGGTTTGGGCAACTGCGCCGGTGGTATTGCCTATTTGAATAGTACTAGCTATGCCAGTGTTACCGAGGTATAAGTTAGCGCCTGAGGTATCTACCTGGATGTAGTTATTACCAGCTGCGTTTTGGATTTGGAGGGCAGTAGCAGAGTCAGTAGTCCTTTGCAGATTAATGTTAGAGGCCTTGATGGTGAAGTCGGTTGTGCTGGAAAGCAGACCGTCGCTTAGAGTGGTACTACCTGCACCGGTGACTATGCCGCCCAGGAAGTAACCTTGGAAGAAGCGGTTGGCAAGAGTGGTGTAGTCGGTGGTGGTGGCGCCAATGTTTTGAACGGTATATTTAGTGACAGCTGTCGAAATATCGTACGACACTGCCGGACTGACGGTTAGGGTGGTTGTGCCACCGCCAGAAACTATCCTGGTGTAGTAGTCCTGGCCGGCGTTGTTGATGAAGATGACGTCATTGTTGGCAAAAGTCCCGGCAACTGTCAGGGTGACAGTAGTGACATTGGTGCGAGCTATGGCTTCGGTTGTGCCGGTGGTGGCCGTGGCAGCGCCAGTGGCTAAGATGTTGCTGGCTCCGCCAGCTAGGGTTAGATTGGAACCAGAGCC
>JBBTWK010000083.1:0-2497 GCA_038062805.1 Patescibacteria group bacterium | reverse complement strand
AGCCAACCACAAAGTTATCGTCGGTCTTTAGGGTGTCGGCCGCCGAGCGGTAGAGGTTGGTGTCGCCTGCCCAGTTTATAGTATTTTGAAGACCACCGGCGGCAAAATAAAGTCCGTAATTAGTGCCCCCACCACCAGTTTGGTCAGCAATATATATTGGATAGTTAGTAGTAACTGCCGAACCGCCAGCTAGAACTGGCGCCTCAAGGCGGATACCATAACGACTACCGACTGTTATTGCGCCACTTACTGTCGGGTTGTCCACATAGCCTCGAATGTCTATGGCACTAACCGCCTGGGTAACGGTGTTTTGAAAGACAAATAAGTTACTTGATACCAGTGAGCTACCAGCAATGGCATAGTACTTGCCACTAGCGGGGCTACCAGTGGCTAGTTGGTCACTAGAAAATTGTATCCGGCCTTGAACCGTGCCTGGAGTAGATGAGCCAACATCAAGTTCTTTAGCTACTACCAGCGAATCGTCCGTCTTTAGTGTATCTGCCACCCCGCGGTAGAGGTTGGTGTCGCCTCCACTACCGCTATTTACCCCGAACCGTATGCCAGCCTCACTGCTCGGGCCTATGGCCCCCACCTTAACCCCTTGGGATGTTCCGTCTGTAGCCCGAGTAAGAATATCCCCTTCCGTGTCCAGTCTAGCCGTAGCACCCCGATACAAATTCACATCCGTCCCAAGATATATCCCACCGGTGGCAGCCGTAGTATCGGTGCCGATCGTTAAGACTCCGTTGGCAGCGACTGCTGATGTACCAATAGCTGTGTTGGTAGCGCTAAGTAGAATATCGCCGGTGCCGCCCTGAATGGTGGTGGCAGAAGTACCAATGGTCGAACCCAGTACCACGGTGCTGGTGGAGGCGGCCGTAGCGTTGTTGCCAATGTTTATGGTTTGGGCTACCTCTCCGGTGGTGTTACCTATTTGGATGGTGTTAGCTACGCCAGATGAGCCAAGTGAGATGGTACCAGAAGCAGCACTCTGGATAGATATAGCACTGGCCGTGTTGCCACCTTGCAGGGTTAGAGTAGAGGCCGCCACTGTGCTGCCAATGGTTATAACGTCTTTGCCGGTGGAGGTAGCGGTAGCCCCTATGTTAATCGTATTGGTATTGCCAGTGGCTACATTGCCGTTACCTATGTTGATGGTTTCACCGGCGGTAGATTGACCGAGGGTTAGAGTACCAGTCATACTTGTATAACCAACCGTAATAGCGGTTGTGCTACTGGTCGTACCAACAGATAAAGTGCCACTTGTTTGCCTCTCGAGTGAGCCGCCTTTGTATACCCCGTTCGGATCAATACTAGCGACTAGTGTTGGGCTGGCAGCATCATCATAAAACTGAACATCACCAAATATTTGTATGCCTAGGATACTGTCATCCCTGCCTACGTTAATGTTGTTGCCTGTGTCAACATCGAATGTTCTTAAGTTGGCCGAGCCTGCAGCATTTCTGAAATATATCTTTTGGTCATTGGCTATTCTAAATGAATCGTCGGTTGTTAGAACATTGGCCGCTGAGCGGTAGAGGTTGGTGTCTTGTGAAGCACCCAAACGAATCCCCCCCGTGTTTGTTCCCGTGTCATCCAGAAGCAGAAATCCGTTAACACCACCAACAATAAGAGCAGTATCGGTTTTTAGATAACCAGCGCTGGTACGGTAAAGGTTGGTGTCGCCGGTGGAGCCAAATTTGATGCCGCTGGCGGCAGTGCCGGCGTTAGAACCCAGTTGCAAAAGCGAGGAGGGGGCTGTAATGCCTATACCAACATTGCCGTCTCTTTTAATTGTGAACTTACTTGTTTCTGTCACAAAATCATCGGTAAGCGTGTGGATGCTGAAATCGCCTGCGGTACCATCAGATTGTCCGGTGCGTATTCTCCAGTTTTGATTTCCAGCTCCTTCATCAGTGTCACTAACGGTTATAAAGGGTTGCGCTCCACGAAGATGAAATAGAAAATTTGGATTAGTCGTCCCGATGCCGACATTGCCAGCATTTACCACTAACGATGGTCCGGTACCGGTATTGTTTATTTGAAGTGTAGTTATATTGCCGCCACCATTGGAAATCGTGGTAGCACCAGTAATACTAACTGTATCAGACGCCCCATCCCCCAGCGCAGAGTTTCCATCTACCTCTATATTATTCTGGACGTAGAGTTCGCCAGCACCCGTCAGAGCGTTATTAACACCAGCTCCTACTTTAACCAAGCCACCCTGCACATTGAATCTGCTCTCGGGGCTGGCTGTGCCGATACCGATGCGGGTGCTAGCCGTGTCAGCTACAAACAGATTACTGGTCCCTAGCGCGTTTTGGATCTGGAAGGCGGTAGCTCCATTGGCTGGCTTGACCAGCACGCCAGATGTTCCGGCCTGAATTGTTACTGGACTCGTACCAATGGTCGAACCCAGTACCACGGTGCTGGTGGAGGCGGCCGTAGCGTTATTGCCAATGTTGATGGTTTGGGCCACTTCTCCGGTGGTGTTGCC
>JBBTWK010000082.1:0-1124 GCA_038062805.1 Patescibacteria group bacterium | reverse complement strand
TTCAAAGTTTTAACAACCAGTATGTCAGTGATCGCATTTTGAAATTCATAAGCAATTTGCGCGGTATCTGTTTCTCTTAACTCTAAACTCTTAACTCTTAGGCCCGCAGTCCCGAGTCCTGAGCTTGTCGAAGGATTGAGGGACGAGGACCGCAAGCTTAGCTTATCTGCAACAGCAGTCTTAATTCCCGAAAACGAAAAATCAAAATTGTCTTCACTAATCATTGGACGTGGTAAACGCACTGTCAATCGTGAACGGCTCGCCTCGCGAAGCGGGTCAACTGTGATGCTTCGACTTCGCTCAGTATTGCCCTGAGCTTGCCGAAGGGTGAACTGTCGAGCTACTCGTTCGACTTCTGGCCCACCAGGATATCCAAGTCCTAAAATTCTTGCCACTTTATCAAAAGCTTCCCCGGCCGCGTCGTCTCTTGTTCCGCCTAACCATTTGTAATCCCTATGACCATCCATCAAGATTAAATCCGTATGACCGCCGGAAACGATCAAAGCCACAATTGGGAATTGTGGCAAGTTAACGGTTTTCAGTTGACGGTTGACAGTCTTTTCTTCTGTGAACTGTGAACTGCTTTTCTTCAGAAAACGAGACTCAACTATCAACCAATTGGCATAAACATGGCCAACCAAATGATTGACCGGGACAAGTTGTTTCGCAAAAATGATAGCCATTGTTTTGGCCGCCTCAACACCTACTAGTAGTGAACCCAAAAGTCCAGGCCCAAAAGCAACCGCCAATTGATCAACATCGCTAAAGGTTAACCTAGCTCGATGTAACCCTTCTTGAGTTACCGGAATGATCGATCTAACTTGCTCTCTTGCCGCTATCTCTGGTACCACCCCGCCGTATTTTTTATGGATCGCAGCCGAGCTAGCAACAACATTAGCCAAAATTTCTCTGCCATTCTTTACAATCCCCACACCAGTTTCATCACACGTGGTTTCAATCCCTAGAATTATCATAGTTCGAAGTTAGCTACATCACCGATCTCTAAATTGTGAAGCTGGGAAAGTCCCGCATTAATCTCTAAGATGTACAGAGCCTCCAAGCGTGGTCTATACATCGTTAACTCGTCTTCATCACGTCCCGGTTCTGGAGGTACATTGACAGCC
>JBBTWK010000081.1:0-1954 GCA_038062805.1 Patescibacteria group bacterium | reverse complement strand
ATATCGAGACCGTAACGCCGGCCCAATTAATCAATGCCCGTCCTGTGGTAGCCGCCGTGCGTGAATTCTTTGCCAGCTCCCAGCTGTCACAGTTCATGGATCAGATCAACCCACTATCTGAGCTGGCCCACAAGCGGCGACTCAGTTCTATGGGGCCAGGCGGTCTTTCCCGTGAGCGCGCCGGTTTTGAAGTCCGTGATGCCCACGCCACACACTACGGTCGTATCTGCCCAGTTGAAACACCCGAAGGCGCCAACATCGGCCTGGTACTTAACTTGGCCAGCTACGCCCGCATAAACGAATATGGCTTCATAGAAACGCCTTACCGCAAAGTTATTAATGCCGTCACACCCAAAGAAGCGTCAGGCCACATTGCGGCACATAATCTGGAAGACGCCAAAGGCAAAGTTATAGTTAAAAAAGGCGCAGTAGTTACGCCAGCAGCCGCGAAGCGACTGGCAACCGTCAAAGGCCGCGCTACTTGGCCGGTTAAGGCTAAAGTCACCAGCCAAATTGTTTATTTAGACGCGGCTGAGGAAAAAAACGCTGTCATCGCTGGCGCCGGCGTACCGGTTGACGCTAATGGCTATTTTGTCGAAAGCCGCGTTAGCGTCCGTAACCGCCTAGAACCAGGCGAAGTCGACGGGAATGAGGTTACTCATATGGACTCCAGCCGCAGCCAGTCAATTGGCTCAAGCGCTAATCTAATCCCATTTGTCGAAAAAAACTACGTGCTGCGGTCCTTAATGGGTTCCAACCAACAGCGCCAAGCGGTACCGCTGATTAAACCTGAAAGTCCGATTGTAGGCACCGGCATGGAATCAATTGTCGCTGCTAACACCGGCCAATTGATCACGGCTGAGGCTGACGGTGAAGTCATAAAAGCCACGGCTGACGAAGTCGTCGTTAAATATAAGACTGGCAAAAAAGGCACATATAACCCTGTGCACTTTATGCGTAGTAATGAGGGTAGTTCCATCAACCAGGTCGTGGTAGTCAACAGTGGCGACCGAGTCAAAGCCGGCCAGCCATTGATCGAAGGCATGAGCATCGCTGGTGGCGAACTAGCACTAGGTAAGGATCTATTGGTAGCTTTTATGCCCTGGGCGGGCTACAACTTCGAAGACGCCATTATAATCTCGCGGAAACTGGTTGAAGACGACACCCTCACTTCAATTCACATCGTCGACTACATGACCGAAGTTCGCGAAACCAAGCTAGGCCCGGAAATTGTTACCGGCGACATTCCTAACGTTTCCGAAGAATCACTGCGCCACTTAGACGAGGACGGCATTGTGCGCATTGGCGCCGAAGTCCATCCAGGCGACATTTTAGTCGGCAAGATTACACCAAAGGGCGAGCAAGAGCCGTCCAGCGAAGAGCGCCTGCTGCGGGCCATCTTTGGCGAAAAAGCCAAAGAAGTCCGTGATACTTCGCAGCGTATGAGCACCGGCCGCCACGGCAAAGTGGTGGGCGTTAAGGTATTTTCTAGAGCCTCCGGACACGAACTCAAAGCCGGCGTGATTATGCAGATACAGGTCTTTGTCGCCCAAATACGCAAAATTAGCGTGGGCGATAAGCTTGGCGGCCGCCACGGCAACAAGGGTGTTATCGCCCGCATTTTACCAATCGAAGATATGCCGTTTAATGAGGACGGTATGCCGGTCGACATCGTACTAAACCCCCTTGGCGTGCCAAGCCGAATGAACATCGGCCAATTGTTTGAAACTCACCTCGGAATGGCGGCCCGCGCGCTGGGCATTAAAGTCGCCAGCCCAGCCTTCAACGGCGTACCGATCCAGAAAATCAAAGATCTGTTAAAAGCGGGCGGCCTATCGGAAGACGGTAAACAACAGCTTTATGACGGCCGTACCGGCGAAGCTTTCAGTGAACGCACAACTGTCGGCAGCATGTATATCATCAAACTCAACCACATGGTGTCCGACAAAATCCA
>JBBTWK010000080.1:0-1335 GCA_038062805.1 Patescibacteria group bacterium | reverse complement strand
AAGGTGCCAGGAAAAGCGGTGGGGTACGTCCGGGTTTTGAGGGCGGCCAAATGCCGCTATATATGCGCATCCCCAAACTCAGAGGCTTTAAAAGTCACCGCCAAAGTATTGAGGTCGTTTATACCGGTCAACTGGAACTGGTTAAGAAATCGGTCATCGACAACGTTGGCTTGTTTGAGGCAGGCGTTATCAGTAGCCCCCATGCATCTGTTAAATTGCTTGTAAATGGGGAGCTGAAGTCCAAGAAAGACGTCAAGCTACAGGCACTCAGCAAATCTGCTGAGGCGGCAATAAAAAAAGCTGGCGGCAGTTTTACAAAAGTTGAACGCCTAGGTCGAACAGCCTCAAAACCGAGTGACGGCGTTTAGGGGAAAGTACAGGGCCGGTTCGCACCGGTCAATATCGCTTGTTATACTAGATTGTAAGTTAGGGGTTAAATAGAGGTGAACTGGGGATTAATTCTAAAATCATTGGGCCATGGCGAGATGCGCAAACGTATTCTGGCCGTCCTTGGCATGCTACTGGTATTTCGTATCCTGGCACATATTCCAGTCCCGTTGAGCGACCCTCAGACCCTGCGCCAAGTCCTAGAGAATTTATACAGCCAAACCGGCGCTAATCAACTTCTCGGTTTTTTGAATGTTTTATCCGGTGGCGCACTGGCTAACTTCTCTATCATGTTGGTCGGTCTTGGTCCCTACATCAATGCCAGCATTATCATGCAACTAATGACTAAAGCTATCCCCAAATTCGAGACCCTGAACAAAGAGGGGGAGTTCGGACGCAGAAAAATCAATCAGTACACTCGGATGTTGACTTTCCCGCTGGCTATCATTCAATCCATCGGCATGATTTACTTGATCCGTCAGGCTGCCCAAAGCATTGGCGGCCTAGGGGACATTACCGCCAATACTTCGGGTTTACAATGGCTCTTGATGATCGCTGCACTAACTGGTGGTTCCATGGTACTTATGTGGCTCGGCGAACTAATTACCGAGCGATCAATCGGAAATGGTATCTCACTGCTAATCACGGTAGGGATTGTTAGTGCCCTGCCTAGCATCATTTATCAGCTAGCTATCGGTACCACCTTCGATCCTGGTTCAATTCCATCCGATAAACTTACGATTTTCAACCATGCCTTTTCCAAACACGGATTGATTCTAGTTGGTGCTATTGCGGCAGCCACTGTGGTTATGATATGGGCAGTTGTAAAGCTCAACGAGGCTTCGCGTAAGCTAACTGTTAATTATGCCAAACGTGTCCAGGGAAATAGGACGTATGGCGGCGTAACAACAATTCTGCCGGTGAAGTTGATCACCGCCGGCGTTATTC
>JBBTWK010000079.1:10194-27820 GCA_038062805.1 Patescibacteria group bacterium | reverse complement strand
TTACAGACCCAAACGGCCTATATATATTACCCCTGTCGGGCCGTATTGGGCGGCCGTTTCTTGGGGCGGCATACATATTTATGGATGGCTAGGTTGGGTACTGCGCGCGGCGGCTAATTTAATCGCCTATCACGACTTGGAGCCTTGGTGGAAGGCTTCCAAACATTGGCAAGCAAGCTTCCGAAGTGAAAATAACTGTCCGATTTGCAAGCAATAAAAAAGACCTAGTTACTCAGGTTGGTCCAGGGGTAATTTTTCGAGGTGCTTTTTTGTATGCTAAGTGTCGTTTATATCCGTCAAGGCGGTCGATATACGGCAAGAAACTATTGAGCAAGGACGAAAACTGTCGGTTGGGCGCGACTATGGCGCCCAATTTATTCTTAGATTCTAAATACTCATAAAGGCCGTAAAAATCGCCGTCGCCAGAAACCACAACGGCTTTTTCGTAATTGCTAAACTCGATCATGGCATGCAGTACTAGGTCAGCGTCGATATTTCCCTTCACCGTGCCTTCCCTGTGCTCGACCGTCGGCTTAAGGATCAAGGTATAGCCCATAGACAACAGGTTGGCATAAAGGTCGGCTTGTTCCTCGACCATGCCGACGAAAAAATAGGCTTTAGTTACGCCGTATTTACGCTGTAAGTAGTAGTGAAATTTGCGAAAGTCCAGGTTCCACCCCAGCTTTTTGATGCCCATGTTAAGGTTTTGGCCATCAATAAATGCATAGTTGCCTTTTTTTTGTGTTGGTTTTGTTTGATCGGTCATATATTAAACTATAATACCATAAACCTATGTTTTTTCAAAACTAGAAGCTGGCGAGGTCGCTGTCTAGCTGGGCGGTATCGACATCACTATCTATTTGCGTTTGGTCGAGAGTTTGAGAAGCCGTATCTAGGTCGCCAACACTGGTTACAGCCGGCGCCGTTGGCACCATCTTGACGATTTTGGCTGTGGTATCACTGACTTGCTGCCGCTGGTAAACATTCCAGCCAACCAGGGTAACGATTGCTAGTGCACTCGCAACCGCCAGGACACCAATCAACGTGAAGCCTTTTTGGCTAGGTCGTTTCATCTAGCGGCTCCCTTCTGAGGCGGTAGTGCCTTGGACTGATTTAACTCCGACAATCAAATTCTTGACAGCCGTGCGGTAGCCTTTCAGCGCCTCATTCATAGACTTTACCTTGGTCTTAAATTCTCTGGCTGTACCTTTTGGATCATCACCATCGCATTTAAACGTGGCATTACTAGATCCGACAGAATCAACGGCCGCTTGGGCTGCAGCTTTCTTGCTAGTCACGGCGGCTACCAGGTTGTCGTAGTTGGCTAGGACTTTGCCCTTTGAAACATAGAAGGCTTCTGTGCGCTCAGCAATTTTGGTAAACAGGTTTAGCTTAGCTTGGCCCCTGGCTGCTACAGCCGCCATTGAGCTATTAATGCCATCCTCGCGCTCCTGGCAAATTTTGAGTTTATCTTCCTTCAACTTTTCTTTATGTTGCTCGGCTTTATCTTTTGCGGCTTCACGCAGTTTTTCAGCTTTTTGCTTGGCGGCCTCTCTTTTCTTTTCAACCTCTTGCTTGGCAGCTTCAAGTCTAGCCTCGGCTTCCTTCTTAGCGGCTTCGTTAAAATTGGAACCAGAATTTAAGTCGCTGTCGTCTGCCAGAACTGGCACGCCCACGGCCAGCATCAATATTGGTAACAAAAGAGCAAATGCTACTTTTTTGTATCTATTCATTTATGAGTACAAGCTTATGCTTTTGCGTCCCCCGAGTCAACCCCGGTATAGTGGCTCTCCGGTTCCGGGGGATTTTTGTACTTTTTCTTAGATTTGAATACGGTTAAAGCGGTTAACGGCAAACGCCACGCAGACGATAAGAGTCAGTGACATCACCGCGGCGTCAAGGGCCAGCCCGAAATGCGTTTGGCCTTTTAGTGCATAGCGTAGGGCATCGACGCTATAGATCAAAGGATTGAGGCTAGCTAATATGCGCAGTGCGTCCGGCACATTACTAAGCGGGTAAAGCGCGCTGGACAAAAAGAACAGCGGGAATATCAGAAAATTATTGATACTCTGGAAGCCCTGGAAATCCTCGACCATCGAAGCGATAGCCGCCCCGAAACTGGTTAGAGCTAGCGCTATGGCAACCATAATGGCCGCCGCTAGCGGTAACATTAGCCAGTTCACCGGACGGAAGCCCATGGCTAGGGCGATGATAAATACCAAGATGCCTTGCATGAGCGAGATGGTGGCGCCGCCAAGGGCGTTGCCTAGTAAAATTCGGAAGCGTGACACCGGTGCCATCAGCATCTCTTTCAAAAAACCGAATCGTTTATCAAATAATATCTGCATACCCCAGAAGACACCGGAGAATAATAGCGTCTGGAGGATGATACCCGGCACCAAAAATTCCAAATAGTTACCAGCCCCGGCTTTTTCATAAATCGCGCCAATACCGTAGCCCAAGGCCACCAAGAATAATATAGGCTGGCCGATGGCGCCAAGAACTCTGGAACGCGAACGGAAATAACGCTTCATTTGCCGCAGCCATAAAATACGTATAACTTCCAAAAGTACCCTCCCTTACCTCATCCGACCGCTCATAACTGTGCGGACATTAAGCCCGTTGTTGGCCAGGCTGGTTTCGTCGCGCACCGTCTCGCCGGTCAGTTTTAGATAAGCCTGCTCTAAACTTTTGGTCTTGGTCGTCTTAACTAGCTCTTGGGGTGTGCCACGAGCAATTATCCGACCGTGATCGATGATGGCGAGGCGACCGGCCACGGTTTCGGCTTCGTCCAAATAATGAGTGGTGAAAAAGATGGTCATACCTTCGTGCTCGGACAGTTTACGAACGTAATCCCACAGCAAGTTACGAGTCTGGGTATCGAGTCCCAGCGTTGGTTCGTCCAAGAATAAAATCTTCGGGTGGTGCAACAGCCCACGGGCAATCTCCAGCCGGCGGCGCATGCCGCCCGAATATGTCTTGACCATGGAGTCCTTACGCTCCCACAGTTCAACCAGCCTCATAAGTTCTTCAACCCGGCTTTTGATTTCGACCCTGGGCACGCCGTATAAAACGGCGTGCAGCTCCATGTTCTCATAGGCCGTTAGTTCTTCCTCCAAGCTCGGGTCCTGAAAAACGATACCAAAGGATTTGCGGGCGTTGGCCTGCTCGCGTGTCACATCATGTCCATTCAACATCAATTTGCCGCTGGTCGGACGCAGCATGGTAGTTAGCATCTTGATAGTGGTACTTTTACCAGCGCCATTAGGCCCCAAAAAGGCAAATATTTCGCCGGCTTTAACCTCAAAGCTAATGTTATCAACCGCCTTAATGTCACCAAAAGTCTTAACCACATTCGTGGCTTTTATCGCCGCACTTGTCATTAGCCTAATTATACATGGGGGCTTTTACTTTATAACCTTAGCAACAGCGGGGACGACTTTTTTGTCTAAAACCGATGGAATAATCTTATCTGCTGTTGGTTTTTCAATAAGTCTCGCAATAGCCTTGGCGGCGGCAATTTTATGTTTATCGGTTATCTTTTTAACTTTATTGTCCAGGGCTCCGCGGAAAACACCCGGGAAGGCCAAGGCGTTATTGACTTGGTTGGGAAAATCACTACGCCCGGTGGCTACCACCGCCGCACCAGCCTGCTTGGCGATATCCGGCATAATTTCCGGCGTGGGATTGGCCATCGCGAAAATAATGGCGTTTTTGTTCATAGATTTGACCATTCCAGCGCCGAGTATACCTGGGGCGGAAACGCCTATAAATATATCCGCGCCAAGCAGAGCGTCGGCCAGATTACCTGAAACGTTCCTCGGATTGGTGTATTTAAGCAGTGCCTTCTTTTCGTCGTTTAAGTCTTTACGTGCTTTGCCGATAATCCCTTTGCTGTCGACGGCCAGGATCTGGGGTCTAGCATATTTGTAGAGGAGTTTTACGACCGCTGTACCGGCGGCTCCGGCCCCCACGCATACCACCTTGCAGTCGTCTAATTTTTTACCAGTTACTCTTGCGGCATTTATCAGCCCGGCCAACACTACGATAGCCGTGCCGTGTTGGTCATCGTGCATAACCGGGATATCGAGTTTTTCTTTGATTCTCTCCTCTATTTCAAAACACTTTGGCGCAGCGATGTCTTCTAGATTTATGCCGCCGAAGCTTGGAGCGATTGCCAGCACGGTAGCAACAATTTCATCGACCGTGTGCACATCAAGGACGATTGGCACGCCGTCGATACCGGCAAATTGTTTAAACAGGGCGGCCTTGCCCTCCATAACTGGCATGGCCCCGTACGGGCCAATATCACCCAGGCCCAGGACTGCTGAGCCGTCGCTGATAATGGCTACGTTGTTCCCGGTCCAGGTATATTCACGGGCCAGCTCTGGTTTACCGGCCACATATTTAGATACAGCCGCCACCCCTGGAGTGTAGTAAATGCTTAACTTCTGGCGTGTATTCAAGCTATCTTTTAGGGCAATCTTTATCTTGCCGTGCAGTTTTTTGTGCTGGGCTAGCGCCTTGCTGTTAATATCCATTGTCTTCATTTTAACTGATTTTGACTACAAACATAGGCATCTGTATATCCGTAAAAACAGTTGAAACTCAGGGGTGAAGCTGTTACAATAGTTGCGAATGAGTTTTAGGGCAATAGGGACGACCGGACTAAAGTTTCCAGCCGTTCGCACCGCTATGGGTGGGAGCCGGCTATGGTAGTGCCGTTTTTTGGGGCTGGAGGTGAGTCGCTGGCGGCCGAAAAATTGTTTAGTATTGGGCCCTTGCCGATCACTAACAGCATGATCTTTGGCCTATTAACAGCCGCTTTTGTGCTTGGTTTGTTTGGGCTGGCAGCTCGAGCGAGCAGTTTGTGGCCTAAGAGCCGTCTAGCTTTTTGGTGCGAGAATTTTGTAGATATGGTGCTAGACCTCATGGCCGAATCTTTTGGTGACCGCAAAAAGGCTCAGCGCTTTTTCCCCCTTTTACTAACCCTTTTTGTTTTTATACTGGCCAGCAACTTCAGTGGCCTACTGCCCGGGGTGCAGACTATCACTTACAATGCCGACGGTACGCCAATAGGCCTCTTTAGGGCCTGGACTACCGATTTAAACTCTACCTTGGCATTGGCTGTTTTGAGTCTAGCTACTGTTCATATTTACGCTCTTCGCGAACTTGGCATTGTTGGGCGGTTCCGGCACTACTTTTCCGGCAATCTCCTAAACCCGATGAATATATTCATTGGCTTGAACGAGGTTTTTGGTGAAGTACTGCGGTTAGTGACGCTTTCGCTGAGGTTATTTGGCGTTATTTACGGCGGCGAAGCTTTGCTGTTCGCCATCGCCCACTTAGCTGGTAATTTTGCCTGGGCGGCTACCTTGCCGATTATGTTTCTGGAGATTTTCTTCTCGCTTGTTCAGGCTTATTTGTTTATGATGTTAACAGCAACCTATTTGGTGATGGCCTTGCCACACGAGGGACAAGAATCGGAAGCTGCGCCCAAGCCAGCGGCAGCCATGCCTAACGGCAGGCAGGCTAAGGCATGACATTCGATTATTAAATATAAATCAAAGGAGCTAAAGTTATGGCTACCGAAATCGATCCAGCATTAATTAAGGGTTTGACCATCGGCCTAGGCGCTATCGGGCCGGCTATTGGTGTCGGGCTGATTGGCGCGGCAGTAGTTGGCGCCGTTGGCCGCAACCCGGAGATCCAAGGCAAAATACTGTCAACGGCTTTCATTATGATTGGCCTGGTTGACGCCGTCTTGGCCTTTGTACTATTAATCTTGTTTACAACGTAAGGAGAGTTCGTAATTGTTTAATATGCCCCTGCAATTTGCCGAAGCGAGCGAACCCGCTAGTGGGATTGGCGCCTTTAACATAAACCTCAAATCTTTTTTGTTCCAGCTTACGACCTTTGTAATCGTGCTGCTGGTGCTAAAGCGCTGGGTTTTGCCGCCGCTGATGACTACCATGGAGAAGCGCCGCGAAACGCTGGAAAAAAGTCTAGAACAGGCCAAGGCCACGCAG
The DNA here is from genome assembly GCA_038062805.1 of Patescibacteria group bacterium. GTDB lineage: Bacteria > Patescibacteriota > Saccharimonadia > Saccharimonadales > UBA10212 > UBA6824. Next base: position 21,791 of record JBBTWK010000079.1, on the reverse strand, counting down.
GAAGCCTTGGCCCAAGCTGAAACCCGAGCTGAAGAAATTATCGCCAAAGCTCGGGTGGCCGCTGACGAAGCGTTGGCCGAGGGTCGTAAAACCATTGAAGGCATGATCGTCAATGCCGAAGCTACGGCGGCCGAACGGGCCGCTTTGATTATTAAAGACGCCGAGGCGCGCCTAGGCCAAGAGCGTCAACGGCTTCGAACAGAACTACGCGCCGAGCTGGCTGAGCTAGTGGCCGCCGCGACCGAAAAAATAATTCGCCAAAAACTCGACAAGCAGGCCGACCGAATCTTAATTGAACAATCGCTAAAGGAGCTAGCATGAATAAAGTCTCACGTCGGAGCCTAGCCCGCTACGCCGCCGACCGCTTACTGGCCGGCGACTTTGCCCCCGAAGTAGCTAAGGCCGTCGCCAGTGTTTTGGTGGAGGATAAGCGCCTTAACGAAGCCGAGCTGTTGTTGGCCGACATTAACTTCGAACTAGAAAGCCGGGGCAAGGTCGCCACCGCCCTAATTACAGCTGCTAACGATCTAGGGGATAAATTGAGGATTGAGATTAAAAGCTTAGTTAAAAAAGCCTCAAAAGTGGACCGGGTTATTCTTAACGAACAAATTGATAAGTCAGTAATCGGCGGCCTGCGAATAGAAACGGCGACGCGTATCTGGGACAAAACTGTGGCTCGTCAGCTCAATGAGTTAAGGAAAGTATTCTAATGGCTGCAATTGATAACCAGCTTAAAGAACTCTCATCTGATGTTAAAAAGGCCATAGCCGGCCTTAAAGACAGCGGTCAAGAGCAATCTACCGGCATCGTTACCCGGGTAGGTGACGGCGTGGCCTGGATTTACGGACTGCGCGATTGCGGTTACTCGGAAATGCTTGAGATTGAAGGTCGCAGTGGAACAGTCACGGCTTTTGCCCTGAACCTGCTGGAAGACGAGATCGGTGCCGTATTGCTGGGCGAGGACCAGGCCGTCAAAGCCGGCGCCCGGGTGAAACTGACCGGTAAAGTTCTGTCTGTGCCAGTCGGACCAGAGTTAGTCGGACGGGTAGTTGATCCGCTAGGCCGGCCGCTAGATGGCAAAGGGCCGATCAAAACATCCGCATCCGGTGCGATTGAAAACCGAGCGCCCGGAGTTATTGACCGTAAAAGCGTGCACGAACCGCTGCTGACCGGTATCACCGCCATTGACGCCATGGTTCCGATTGGCCGCGGCCAGCGCGAGCTAATTTTAGGCGACCGCCAAACCGGCAAAAGCGCCATTGCGATTGATACGATGATCAATCAAGCCAAACAAAAAACTGGTGTTATCAACATTTATGTGGCCATCAGCCAAAAAAATGCCCGCATCGCCCGTCTAGTCGAACGACTTCGCCGCGAAGGGGTTATGGACCAGACTATTATTGTCGTCACCTCGGCTTCCGACCCGGCCAGCTTGCAGTATCTAGCGCCGTACGCTGGCTGTGCTATTGGCGAATGGTTCCGCGATAATAAACAGCACGCCTTGATTATCTACGATGATCTTAGCAAACACGCCGTAGCTTACCGCCAGATGAGCCTGCTGCTGCGCCGGCCGCCTGGCCGCGAAGCTTATCCGGGAGACGTGTTTTATCTGCACTCCCGCTTGCTGGAACGGGCCGCTAAACTATCCGACAAATTGGGCGCCGGCAGCTTAACTGCCCTGCCGATTATTGAAACTCAGGCCGGCGACGTCAGCGCCTATATTCCGACAAATGTCATTTCGATTACCGACGGCCAAATCTATCTGGAAACTGACCTGTTTTACCAAGGTATCCGGCCGGCTATTTCGGTTGGTTTGTCGGTTTCGCGTGTTGGCGGTTCGGCCCAGCCAAAGGCCACCCGCTCGGTGGCCGGCAGCTTGCGTCTAGATTTAGCACAGTTCCGCGAACTGGCGGCCTTCTCGCAATTTTCTTCCGATCTGGACGCCGAAACTCAGGCCCGATTGTCACGCGGCCTACTGCTGACCGAAGTGTTGAAACAGCCGCAGTACTCGCCGCTGGCCATCTGGCAGCAAGTGGCCAGCATTTTGGCCGCCACCGAAGGTGCCTTTGACGGTTTGGCGATAGAGAATGTCAAGCCGGCCCAGACTGCCCTGCTCAGCACCCTGGCCCAAAAACATGCCAAGCTCACGCAGGAGCTTAATAAGGGCGACGCCCCAAGTGACGCAGTTAAAAAGACCATCCTGGACATTGCCCAGCAGATTGCGAAGCAATACCATGGAGCCAAAAAATGATTCACTTTGTTCATCAGTGGGTAGTGGATAGTGTGTGGTGGGTAGTAAAAATACCTGGTCTACTACTCTCTACTCCCTACTCTCTACCTCCTAAGCTCACCGGAGGTGAGCGCTGATGGCTCAGACCAAGACTATTCAGCGCCGCATCCGCTCGGTTAGTAATGCCAAACAGATCACCAAGGCTCTGGAAGTGGTGGCCGCCAGCCGCATGCGCCGCGTCCAAGATGCTGTGGCCCAGGTCCGCAAATACGGCCAAACGGCCGAGGTCATTATGCGCGGCGTCGCCGGCAGTGAAGAAGCCAAGCACCAGCCTTTTTTTGAACCCGGTAATTCGCGGGCTAAGTTATACATAATTATTACCAGTGACCGGGGCCAGGCCGGTGCCTTTAACTCCAATATCTTTCGTGAGGCGCTCGACGCGTTTGGGCAAGACCGAACTAGCGGTATCAAACCCTCGGTGATCGTCTTCGGCCGCAAGGGCGCCAGGTTTTTCTCGCGCCTGAGCGACATAAACCTGCTGGCCGAATATCAAGACCTGGCAGATTTTCCGGATATTAATGTTTTTGCGCCGGTTCTAGAAACCATTGAGCGCGGTATGACAAGCGGCGAATTTGCCGGCGTTCATCTCATTTATACCGAGTTTGTTTCGGCTCTGGGCCAAAAGGCCATTGCTTTTCAACTGCTGCCGGTAGACCTGTCGGCTCCGGCAGAAGCACCGGAACAAATATCAAAAGTTTACGAATTTGAACCGGAAGTGAATATTGTCGTCAGCCAGGCACTAAAGCTCTATTTTGAAGCCAAGTTAATGCAGGCTCGGGTAGAATCGGCCGCCTCTGAGCATGCCATGCGTATGGTGGCCATGGGCAATGCCAACCGCAACGCTTCAGATTTAATTGATGATTTGACGCTGGAGCTAAACGCTACCCGCCAAGCCGCCATCACCCAGGAAATTGCCGAAATAACCGGCGGTGCCGAGGCAATGGCCACCTAGTAAGTAGAGAATAGTGAGTAGAGAGTAGTAAGGAGAATAAATGGCACAAGCAGTAAAAACCAGAAATAGCACAAAGAACGGCACCATCGTTCAAGTCGTGGGCGTGGTAGTTGACGTCGAGTTTGGCGAACATTTGCCGGCCATTTATAACGCCTTGCGAGTCGAGCAAAAGTCCGGCAATTTGATGCTAGAAGTCGCCCAGCACCTAAGCCAAAGCACCGTCCGGGCCATAGCCCTTGGCCCAACTGACGGCCTGCGGCGCGGCACGGCCGTAACCGATAGCGGCGACCCTATTAGAGTCCCGGTCGGCGACAAAACGCTGGGCCGGATGTTCAATGTAATTGGTGATCCAATCGATGGCCAGCCGGCTCTTATAAATCCGCCGCTTGGTTCTATCCACCGCCAGCCGCCAACGCTGTCTGATCAGAGCGGCAAAGTAGAGATTTTTGAAACCGGTATTAAGGTGGTCGATCTGATCGCGCCGTTTGCCAAAGGTGGTAAGATCGGCTTGTTCGGCGGCGCCGGCGTTGGAAAAACCGTCTTTATTCAAGAGCTGATAAATAACATCGCTAAATTCCATAAAGGCCGCTCGGTTTTTGCCGGCGTCGGCGAACGCACCCGTGAAGGTAACGACCTCTACCACGAGATGAAAGAAAGCGGTGTTCTGGACAAAACCTCGCTGGTGTTTGGCCAAATGAACGAACCGCCCGGCGCCCGTCTGCGCGTCGGTCTTTCTGGCTTGGCCATCGCCGAAAGTTTCCGCGACCAAGGTAACGATGTTCTACTGTTTATTGATAATATTTTCCGCTTTACCCAGGCCGGCAGTGAAGTCTCGGCCCTGCTCGGCCGCCTGCCGAGCGCCGTTGGCTACCAGCCTAACCTCAGCACCGAAATGGGTGCTTTGCAAGAGCGAATCACCTCAACCAAAAAAGGCTCCATCACTTCTGTCCAGGCGGTGTTTGTGCCGGCCGACGACCTAACCGACCCAGCGCCGGCCACTACTTTTGCCCACCTGGATTCAACTATCGTCCTTTCGCGTTCGCTGACCGAGCTTGGCCTATATCCGGCTGTCGATCCCCTAGATTCCAGCTCGACCCTGCTCGATCCAGAAATTGTCGGTGAAGAACACTACCAAGTTGCCCGCGAAGTCCAGCGCGTTCTTCAGCGCTACAAGGATCTGCAGGACATTATTGCCATTTTGGGTATGGAAGAGCTGTCCGAGGAAGACAAACAGCTAGTCGCCCGGGCTAGGCGCATCCAGCGTTTTTTGACCCAGCCGTTCCATGTCGCCGAAGTCTTTACCGATACGCCGGGCGCCTATGTCAAATTAGAAGATACCATCCGCGGCTTTAAAGAAATTCTGGACGGCAAACACGACACCAAGAGCGAGCAAGCCTTCTATATGAAGGGCGCCATCAGCGAAGTTAAAGAGACCAAAAAGAAATGAACCGTTTAACTTCGCATCAGGTTACAGAAACTGCGGCTAAACTGTTCGCTGTTCACTGTCCACTGATCATTGCGAAAGCGAAGCTTTCGCAATGATCCACTTCCAACTGGTTTCCTTAACCGGTACTAAGTATGACGGCGAGGCTTATGAAGTTTTGGTGCCGGCCCGCGGCGGCACAGTAGCCATATTTGAAGACCACATGCCGCTTATATCTGCCGCTCATCCCGGCGTTCTTAGCGTCCGAAAAAAGGCCGGCGATCCAGACAGCGAACTAGAGAATTTCGCCATCAACGGCGGCGTTGTGCATGTAGACGGCAAAACTGTTCGCTTTATAGCCGATGATATTACCACACCGGACGAACTCAGCGAGCAAGAAGCCGCGGCCGCCCTGAAGCGTGCTGAAGAGCTAGTCAAATCGGCCGGCAGTCAAACAGCCCTGGAAGAAGCCCAGCATCTTCTGCGGCATAGCAGTGCTAAACTTCATGTTGCTCGCCTTAAAAAGCGTCACCACCGCTGACCTTTGCAACCACACCAGCCTGCCTTCTAGCAGAGCCAGAAGCACCGCTGGTGTTCTCAGCGAATCGCTGTGTTGCCAGCTTCTGTACTCCTTCACTGTATTTCTGTATACAGCTCCGTCCGTTCCTCGCTGGCGCCTTGCGCTTCATCTGAGTGCAAAAGTCAGGACAAATAAATACTTAACAAATTAAGTGAATTAAACACTAGTTCTGGTGTCGCACACTAGGTAAGAACCGACGTCTCAGCCAATTTACTCGCTTTACGTTTTAAGTTTTGAGCTAATAAAATCTGTAAGTCGCTCTTTGCTGTATTGGTCGATCGCTATTCTGCCAGCCCAGCCTGCCTCAACTGTATTGGCAGCACCTTCAAATATGTTACCACCGGCGAGAGCAAGGGAGCCTTCTACCATTGCTTTAACTACTAAATCTTTATCGAATTCCTTGCCATAAATTAGGCGCCTCGTCAGTTCGTCACGATATGTATAAACAAGCGGTTTGGGATAAAACGTTCGTCTTACTAGCTCGCCCTTTCTTTGGAGTTGTCGAGCTATAAATGTATGGTCGGCACCAAGCACAATTAACACCTTTAAAGGACTTGTTTCTTGGCTGAACAATCTCTCAAGGGATTCCATCATATGAGTCTCTCTTGAAAGCTGAAATTTTGCTTCCAGAGCTTTGCCGTACGTAAAGTGAGCAATCATGTCGTCAAGGCTGTCGAATTCATCGAACCGGAACATTAGTGCTCGAGATATTTTTGCATGCAACTCAGCTGCTTTGTCGTAGGGCAGGTCAATAGCTTCAACTCTTTTGCGTGTATCGAATAATGCTGACTCCAGAGATTCGCGGTCACCAAATATACGTTTCGTATCCTCTACCGATAGAACTCCTGCAGCTCGCTGTGACTTTAGGGCGTAGGATTTTCCTTTGGCCACTTTTCTTAAATCGACTAAGGAATTGTGTGTCCAACCAGGTACCTCTGGAATTACTACATCAGCATCTCTAATTGCATCCTGCAATCCAACAAAATCCGCCTCTTGACTGTGTCCAGAAAAATAAAAATGATATTCGATGTTGGGGGTGCCTTGCCAGTCGTAAATTTTGATACCAGTTCGCAGAGAATCAAGCTCAGCCAGCAATGCTTCTAGCTCTTGCTGGGAGGTATATTTTTCAAAACCATCACTTGTGATAGTAAACTCGGGCATATCTGCTTTATAACATATTTTATTAGTTTTAGCAACTTAAACTGACGAAGTTGTGTCTCATTTGTCTCATTTTACTCTGTAATAAGGACCCAGACCAGCATGCTCGGCTAAGCATAAGCAGTTGTATTAGTCGGCCTTACCAAAGATAATAATCGAAATGACCTCAAAAGAAGCATTATCCTCTATAAAACCAGATAGAGATAGTTTTATAAATGAAGTAATAAGCCCAACCGGAGTCTCTGGTGCTGTTATTGCTGCTTTTGAAGAAGTCGATAGGGCAGAATTTGTACCTAGAGCTCTCAGAGACACCGCTTATACTGATCAAATAATCCGCGTAAGCGAAGGATCGACTATAAGCCAGCCGAGTTTTGTAGCCCGTATGATAAATCTCTTGGAATTAGCTGGCCACGAAAAAATTTTAGAAATAGGCACGGCTACTGGTTATCAAGCAGCGTTACTTTCCCGCTTAGCAGGCGAGGTTGACACCATAGAAACGGACCCCAGGCTTGTATACTGGGCTAACTCGAATTTAAAACGACTCCATTATCCTAACGTCACGGTTCACCATGGTGATGGTGCAAAAGGCATAGAATCACGGGCGCCTTTTGATGGAATTATAGTTACGGCAGGTTTAAGAGATATACCACAAGCGTTATTGAATCAGCTAGCGGTTGGCGGACGACTGGTTGCACCGGTTGGAGAAATTCCAGAAGATGGCCGCCTAGTTGTTTTAACAAAAACTTCTTCGTCAGAAACCTCTCATGAAGATCATGGATGGTGCGGCTTTGTACCACTCTATAGCCAAGAACAGGGAGGATGGACGAAGGAAGCGTTAGAAGAAGTTCGTGAAATAAAGAAAAGAGAGCGTCAAGAAATTGACGTAAAGGAAAGAGAAGAGCTCAAGGCAGCACTCATGGAAGCAGGTGGTGAGGAATCGTATAGGGACACTATTAGAGCAACAGGCAGTTCTGTGGCAAGAATAGTTGAGAAAAAAAGTCTGACCGAAGACCAAGTACTTGATCTAATTTGTTTTTTCTCCGCTATATTTCGCCCAGATCGAAAGGTACCAAAAACAGACACTCCAGAAAAACCAGTCGAGGAGCCAGTCGCAGATATAGATAAAAGCCAATAGCCTAGCTTAGGCTTTTTTGGTGCCGATGTTGACCATCCGGTTTTTCCGGCTCAATTCTCCCACAAAAACAGATATGCCTCTAATGTTACTTTGCTCATAAAACCTCCTTTACCCACCCAAAATTTCGAAGAAAATTTGTGCGGGTTAACTTTTATCGTTCTATTATCCCACACCCTAAAACCAGCCAAACAAAGCTTTCCGACAAACCCCTAAAATTATTCGCCTTAGGCGTAAGCAATTTTTTATTTGATAGTTATGGATTAATCTTAGATAAATAGGATATTGCTGTGAATTTAAGACTTTTCTACGAAAACATGCTAAGCTTGCGCAACTCTTTGGAGTCAACCCAACTTATTAGCAATCTTAGAGAGCTAATTCCGAAAGTGGTGGCTTACAGAAATGAACCTAGCGACACTACAAAAGAAGACCTAGACTCCGCCCTAGACACAGTTAGACAGCTAACGGAAACTGTGGTGCAGTCGGTCTCCAAGGTTCCCCACTCTGGTTACTTTATTTCCAGCTTTCATATAGATAAGTTTCTCAATTTAGATAACCCTAGTCACGTCCAAGAGCTAGTCTATGAAGATCTTTTTATAGCCCACGAGAAAATAGACCAGCTAGTGAACGAAGGGCAGAAAATATTTGACACCTTTTCAAGTTTAATCAGTAGCCTAGATAGCCTAGACTATGAAATCGCTGTGGAGGGAACCCACTACCTGATAGGATTTGAGTTCCTGAAGGAAGCAAAGATAGAAAACACAAAAGAGCTAGAAGGCTACCTAGCCACAATCAGAAAAATACTTTACAACTATGCTTGTCTAAGTGAAGAAGTTGGTGAATCTAATCCGCCAGTTATACATACAGTATCCAAAGGCTCCCCTCTTATTCTTGATTTATCTTGGGTACAAGAAAATCTACCCCAGATTCTTACACTAATAGGCTTAACTGTTATTTTCTACCTCTCCAAAAAGGAAAAGACCCAGAAAATAACAGAGTATGAACAATTAATAATCCAAGACATCCCAGAAAAAGAGCGGACTAAACTTTTTAAGCGAGCGTTTGACACTCAGAAAAATAGAGTCTTCAACGATGAAGCAATTGATAAGCATATACAAGAGCTTGTTGCCGCAACAAAGAAAAAATCCAAAGACCGAGCGAAGGCAGAACAGAAAAATTTCCTGCGAAGAGGTGTTACAGATTTAATTGATTTACTGGATAAAGGAGCGAAGGTTGAGGTTTATGAACCTTCCACCGAAGAAAACAAAGAAGCAAGTTCGGAAAATATCAACAAGAACTCTACCGTAATCTATACAAAATACAGGCAGGTTGAGCAAAAAGATAAGTTTCTAGGGATAAGTGTACAGTTAAAATTACCTAAACGGTCTCGAAAAAAGTCTTAAAAAACGCTAAGACTGCACAAGCCTACGGAAATTTTATTTTTTCGGGGTATTTGCTGGTTTGCTATGATTGAGGTATGAAGAGCGGCAAGACGCCCGATCAGCTATCGCACCCATTTGATGTAGTTATATACCCGCCACCAGAAATTCGAGAAAGGGCAATAAGTGTCAGTAGTTATCTGGCTGACTGGGGGACTTTTTTCACCCTAGATGACGGTGAAAATGGCCCGTTCCCGCATATCAGTCTGTACCTCACCGAATTTCCTTTAAAAAACTTAGGGGTGATAAGGGCTAATCTCAAAAAATATACAAGAATAATAAAACCCTTAAAGGTAGAATTTTCGGGCTATGACAAAGTAGAAAAAGATTACATAGAAGCAAGTTATGAAAAGTCGGATAAGCTCTACCACCTACACAGAGATATTGTTAGGCTTCTTAATCCTTTGCGTGAAGGGTTGATAAGAGATAGAGACCGTGAAAGGCTACCACAGTGGAGTAAGGAACGACAGGAAAGTATAAGACTGTACGGCTATCACAGTGCAGGAGGGGAGTTCAGACCTCATATGTCTCTAGCTAAACTTAAAAATCCAGACTCAGCCTCGGCTCAAAATCTCCCGCGCTACGACTTCTCATTCGAAGTAACTCAGTTAGGCCTGTTTTACGCTGGTAAAAATGGCACTTGCACTAAACTAGTCGAGCTTTATGATTTGTCAGGCTTGTAACAAAGCAAAACGTTCCCCGACTTAAATTCCCTTGTTTTACGCTCAAAATAAAGGAGAGAGCAGGTTCAATTGTGTATTGAGTTTGCTCATAATGACTAGTTATCGTATAATATTCGTCCTATGAGTGAGTTCCCTTTCGATCTTAACCCGGTAGAGGCGTATTCAGATCCAAGTGATAGAACCTATTCGCCAGAGGCGGCTCAGTTTGCTATCAGTATGCTTCAAGGTTGTGTGGAAACATTACGACAGTTAGAGACGAAAGGTTATCCTAAAAACGGGAAGCTCAATTATTATGTCGACAGGCCTGCCCTAATAGGTCTTCCCGAGAATAGTTCTGAATGGAAAGCTACCCTTCAGGATAGTTATACAGCCTGGTTGACTCTAGGCTTCGGATATGGACGTATAACGTCAGCATATATTTTACGAGTTCTTCCTCGAGAAGGCACTAAGCGGCGACGAGATGAATGGCATGCTAGATTTCAGTTCCCAGAACCTGATTACTCCGCTGGGAGTACACCGCGGGTAGTTCTTGATACATGGCGTATGCCTTTGACGACGATTGAAAAAGCACTTAAAGAGCTGCCCCGTGATTCTTTTCAAGAATTTTATGTAGCCTTTTTGCGCAAAGACGGTGGCAGCGGTATACCTGCTGGCGCAGAAGATATTCAGCATATTGTCTACGGGCGTGCCGAATATTTGGACCAAGATCGAGAAGAATTACTAAAAGAAGTTCTTACCTGTTTTACGGAAGGTGTTAGCAAGGCAAAACGTTACCCGACTTAAACCCTCTTGTTTTTAGGAGTTTTAGAATTGCTCATGATGGTCGGAAATTGATGCATGCAGACATTTATGGTATAATACAGCGTGAAAAGGTGCAGAAATATGGCTGAACAGAGTGACATTTATACATACGGCAATAACCCGCCATATCAAGCGGAGAGGTATTCGGTTGGAGTTACCTCGCCTATAATTGCTGATGGCTTTGGCCAGCTGCGCGTACCTGGCTATTTCCCAATAAAAGATACCGTTTTACTAACTCCACCCCTAATGGACGAAGACAGATATCATCAAGCTCTTGAAGATATTAACTGCACTTGGGGAACCATATCCGATCCGCAGACAGGCAAAACATTTGAAATAGCGCTGGCTAATCTCGCGGCACCTGCGGACAATGGCATAGATGCTGAACTTTCTACTTTTACCTCTAGTATTAGCGGTAACCCGGGTAACGCGGTAGAGTTTGCCGAGAATGCTGCGCTACAACCTGATAGACAGCGCATCTATATCGCCAGTTTCGGCAACGGCGGTTCAAGTTATTGGGAATCCAGAGAGCGACAATACATAAGAAAGACAGGCAGATTTACTCAAAGCAGTGGTGAGGCTTTGCCGACGCTGGAAGCTCTTGCCCGAGCATTAAAAGCTGCGGATTTTATAATTTCCAGATTCTCTGCCAACTCTGCAGGCGGGGCTCATGCTACCGCTTTGATGGCTGCACTGCCAGAAGGGCAAGTAACTCATGCTTACCTTAAAAGCCGGCCAAACATTAGCAACCATAAACTGGGTTTAGCCTGGGGAGCCGGAATCTTGATAAACGACATTCTGGACGACATGAAATATGATAAAGCATCAAAAGATCCATGGAAGTTAACTGGAAAAATGATAGATGAGGCTAGAGAATTTTTGCCAAATATTTACTCCGATGAAGCAGAGAATCGCCATAAAACTCTAAGGCAAAAGGCTGGGAGTTCTCACCGCATTGGAAAAATCCTGACTGACTTAACAGCCATTAGCCGAGGAGGGGTTGAAGAAGATTATCCAGCCGAACAGGATACTGTTATGGCTCTCTGGAAACAGCCAGGAGCCTTAGTTACTTATCATTTTCCGGCTCACGATAGGCTATACAAACAGATACCGTTAGAGACTATCCAATTCTTGACCTT
>JBBTWK010000079.1:0-10184 GCA_038062805.1 Patescibacteria group bacterium | reverse complement strand
GGGAGAACAGCAGTTACATCATTTGCCCAAGGTCAACTAGAAGCACTTGTACTGCCCGGCAGGCATAGAGACCACACTAAATATCCTAGGTTGCGATGGGCGGCAGAAACCTACGCTTTCAACCGCTGAATTGCTCATGCTTTGCCGGGTGTAACCAAGGCAAAACGATACCCGGCTTAAACCCCTTATTTTTAGGGGTATTAGGTTGAGTTTACCTCAATAACCCTTGAATAGGGGTGTAGCGTGGTAATTCGCTGGCAGATTATTGTGCAACGGCGGCTGGAACGTCTTTAGTAGGCGAGGGCGCGCTGATGACAACTGACGCGTAAGTAACAGTCATTTCAACGTTGGTGCCGGCCTTGCTATCGTTAACGGTGACTCGACGAAGCAGGTAATCCTTTGTGTCAAACCAAAGAAAGTCTGTTTCGGTAGTCTTTTCGGGGTCAACGCTTTGGTATTTGTAACAAGTCAGCTTGTCGCACTTCTCGGTGCCGATTTTCTTGAATTCCAGCTTCTGGCCGTTGTCGCCTTTGAAATCACCCCTGAGGAATTCTTTCTTTAGGTCGACTGTTTCGGGCTTGGCTGTATCGCTGGCAGCGAATTTAAACCATTGGCCATCAGTATAGTCTTTGGAGTATGTAGCGCCGCTGTAGACAACTATATTGCCTTGCTCTTGGCCATTTACTTTAACTAGCATAGAACTATTGCCTTTGCTGTCGTTGGCCAACTCCAGGACTGACGTACCTGTTTTATCAGTACTATTGACGGTTACTTTGTAGTCACCAACATTACCAAAAGCACCGGCAAATTTGCAAAACAGCGCATCGTTAACCGCCGCTGTACACTTGTCCTGAACCTCTTTGTTGATGCTAGTGGACGACGTGGAGCGATTATTATTCACCTTCCAGCCAACCAGCCCTACTGCGGCTATAACTACTGCTATTAGTAACGCTAGTTGAATTTGAGCCAAACCGCTCATATTTTTTTGAAATTTCTTGGTCATAACTACTTCCCGCTTATGCTTAATGATATGGGTTTATAATAGTGCTGTTAAATTTACTTGTCAATTATCAAATTATTACTTATCTAGATATGGTTCAATACTTGGCTGAGTATAATGCTCAGGAACAATGCCACCAATAGCAATATTAGAGTTTCTGAGTAAAATAATCCTTAAAGTTTGCAAATACCTATATTGTATTATGAAACTACCGTTAATTGTGCTATAGTTTAGCTTAAGAGCAAGTGGTTATATATAGCCTCTCCGTTGTCATAATTAGGCCTTAGGGACTTACTATAATCGCGGCTGGAAGATATTAAGCGCTGGGCGATTATTAACTAAGTTGGGCTTGGTTGAACAAGCCTATTGGACGGTTACGACAATGGCCAAAATTCATAAACATGTTGAGATAGTGCGTTCTACCAAACGCGGCTTGAGTTCTATGAGCCGGGTATCTTGCGATGGGATTTTCACTGTTTTGAGTAAACACTACGTAAGCGTCGGAGTAACGATTGTTAATAATTTGTCGGATTTTGAGACGGTTGTTGAACGTAGGCCTGATTTAGTCTTTTTGGGCATGAAGTTTGTACCCGTAGACCACGCTTTGGGATTACAAGATTCTGGTAAGATTTGGATAGCTGATTATCTGGATGAACATGGCATAGCCTATACGGGATCGGGCCAGATGGCGCACGAACTTGGGGTCAGTAAACCCCTGGCCAAGCAACGCGTCCTTGACGCTGGTCTTAGCACTCCAAAGTTTTACGTTGTTCGCCAAAACCAGCCGCAACCTGAAGATAATATACCGCTAGAATTTCCATTATTCATTAAGCCGACTAGCCGGGGTGGTGGCCTGGGCATTGACGATAATTCTGTGGCTACTAGTTTAGGTCAGCTGCGTTCAAAAGTTAACTCAATTGCCGCGGACTTACAATCAGACTCGCTCGTAGAAGAGTACTTACCAGGGCGCGAATTTAGTGTGGCCATACTAAAAGACGAACATTCCGCGGAATTTTCCGCCATGCCGATAGAACTAATTGCCCGACCCAACAAAAATGGGATCCGCCTGCTGAGCGAGCAAGTAAAATCGTCAAATACCGAACGTGTCCTAGAAGTTACAGATAAAATTATCAAGGCTAAAGTCACAGCGCTGGCCATCGATGTCTTTCACGCACTGGGCGCACGAGATTATGGTCGCATTGACATCCGTATGGACATGGCAGGTACTCCTAAGTTCCTGGAAGCCAACCTTATGCCCAACTTGATCAGTTGGTACGGTTCATTTCCTAAGGCTTGTGTCCTTAATAACAAACTGGACTTCGAATCTATGATTTTGAGCATTGTGAGGCTCGGGCTGGCGCGCAATGTGGATATGTGGGACGACGAGCTTGAGCAAAAAGAGCGAGTTGTACCCACTCTTGAAGCAGCTTTCGAGGCTGCCAGGTTAGACTACACCTAAGGAAACGGTTTTAAAGATAATGATTCAAGACCCCAAAAAAATCAGGAACGTTGCTATTATTGCCCACGTCGACCACGGCAAGACTACTCTATTAGACGGCCTGCTTAAGCAATCCCATACCTTTAGGGATAACCAGGCGGAGATGAGCCAAGACCTTATCATGGACAGTGGCGACCAAGAGCGCGAAAGAGGCATAACCATCACCGCCAAAATTACTACCGTACAGTACGGTGAGTACCGCCTTAACATCATCGATACCCCGGGACATGCTGACTTTAGCGGTGAGGTCGAGCGCACTTTGAACATGGCGGACGGCTGCTTGCTAATCGTCGATGCCCAAGAGGGTCCGATGCCGCAAACTAAGTTTGTTCTCACCAAAGCGCTGGTTAATAACTTAAAGCCGATTGTTATTATTAACAAGATCGATAAGCCGGCAAGTCGTATCAAGCAAGTAGAAGACGAGATTGCTGATTTATTTTTGGAGCTAGCCGTTCACGAAGACCAGCTTCACTACCCGGTCTACTATGCAACTGGCCGAAGCGGTAAAGCCTGGTCAAAACTGCCGGCTTCTCAAGACGAAGCGGCTGACTTGTCTGTGATTTTTGGCTCAATCATCAACGATATTCCAGCTCCGCTGGTTGAGCCAGATAAGCCTTTCCAGATGCTGGTTACAGCCCTGTCATGGGATTCGTTCAAAGGCAAGTACGCTATCGGCCGGGTCAGCCGAGGCACGCTCAAAGCCGGTGACCCGGTAAGCCTGTGCACCAAAGACGACAAAATTATTAAGGCCCGGGTGGGCAATATATTTATGAGCCAAGGGCTGGGCAAAGTTGAAGTAGCCGAGGCGACTGCCGGCAACATCGTCCAGCTTACTGGTCTTAGTCAAGTCCAGATAGGCGAAACAGTAGCTGACGCCGAGCAGCCCGAAGCACTGCCGATAATGGAGGTTGAAGCGCCCACTTTGCAAATATACTTAGGGCCCAACACTAGCACTTTCAAGGGCACGGAAGGTGAGTTCACCACTACTCGTCAAATAGAAGATCGTCTAAAAAAAGAACTCGAAACAAATGTTGGGCTGAGGGTAGAAAGTCAAGAAATTGGTTTTAAAGTTAGTGGCAGAGGCGAGCTTCACCTCGGAGTCCTCATAGAAACTATGCGTCGCGAAGGTTTTGAATTTGAAGTCGGCAGACCACAAGTTATCATCAAACAGGAAAAGGGCCAAGAACTTGAACCGCTTGAAGAGTTAATAATAGAAGTACCGAACGAACATGCGGGAGCGGTGCAGATGGAGCTTGGCTCCCGAAAAGCAGTCCTCAAAGAGCAATTTAACGACCACCGGGGTGTATCAAAGCTTATCTATGAGCTCCCGACGCGAACATTGCTGGGCCTGCGCTCTGTCATGATGACCAGTACCAAGGGCACACTGATTATGAACAGTCTTGTTATTGGCTACCAACCGCTCGGGACTGCCTTAAATCAACTGCGTAACGGTGTTTTGATCGCCTGGGAGACCGGAACGACAACACCATATGCCCTGCAAACAGCGGAAGCACGTGGGACTTGCTTTGTTGCCCCTGCCCAGAAGGTTTATGCCGGACAAATCATCGGCCTTAGCAACCGCAGCGATGATCTAGAAATAAACGTCTGTAAGGCAAAGCACCTGACCAATATGCGCAGCACATCCAGTGACGGAGTCGTGCAGCTAATCCCGCCGACTATATTTAGTCTCGAGCAATGCCTGGACTTTATTGAAAATGATGAACTTTTGGAAGTTACTCCAAGCTCGCTGCGTCTACGGAAAAAACAGCTTGACCACAATAAACGCAAACGCCAAGATTAATTGAATTAGGCGGCCAATTGATAATCTTGGTCAGCAAGACGCAACCCGGCAAACGGGTCGTCAATCTCTTTAGTCCAGGTTTCGGCGTCGCCAACACCCGATATCAGCAGGACTTTGCCATTTTCATCCGGGTCTGTCATTCCGCCAGAAAAAACCACATTTTTTAGGTATTCGTCTTTGGGCACTACACCCGGAAATTCATCGGCCATAGCCACCATTTCAACATCTTCAAGTTTACGTGTGAGCGGGTTATATGCACCAATAATCGTAGCGTATTTTTTAGGTTTTTCATCAGCGTCTTCTTTGTAAAGCGGACTCTCTGTGTCGTAGCGCGATATATGACCGACCACTTTGACCCTCCCGTCAACCATGGGCTTGCCGTACTTGATTCCGCCCCATTCATCAGGTAAAAACCGCGTATTAATAAATTCGGCGTTTTGTAATATATTTGTACTTGGATCTAAGATATCTTCAATTGTGTTTGTAGTCACCTCGCCGATTTGGCCTAGTCCGCCCAGCGCCTCGTTGCCGGGTTCTCGAGGCCTGGTGAAAGTAATAATTTCCCCTGTAGGCATCTTTACCGGAGTGATGTTTTTCATACCATCGGGGCCCCGACCAACAGGTACTAGATGGCGAATATCCGGGCCTTTATAAAACCTCTGCCACCACTTTAGATGTGAACCCGATTCACTATCATCCGGTACTGGCTCAACCTCTACAACGCTGAGAAATAATTCTTCACCGAGCTCTGTCGCGGATGGGTCCTGGCCCATAATTTCCGGCAATTCTTCTTCACCTTCAATCTGTTCCCACTCTGTGGAAAAAGCTGAAGCCGCCCTAAAGGCTACAACTTTGCTTTTTTCCTCATCGTCCCGTTTTTCCATACGTACGCGGAGAACAAAGTAGGGTTTACCGGAGTCTGAATCATTATAATGCTTGTCGAGGATTGGCACTGTGGTGTTATAGCCAATCAGGTCTGTAATTTCTTCGCCGCCCCTTTTGAATACAAGCTTGCGACATTTGCGCTGTTCGGTTTCTAAGTCACGTTTTTCACGGTACCTTGCTTCCAGATCCTCAAAACTTAGGTATTCGATTTCTCTTTCAATTTCACCATTTGTTGATGGCGTTGTAGGTTCAGCTTCGGGTTCAAAAGACGTGCTCATTGGGAATGCCCATGTCTCCTTGCTCATAGTCTAATTTCATTATTTTTGTTTGACGACATAAAATAAAAGTTGTTTAACCTTAACCACTTTATACTCCAATATGATTACTCTGTCCAGCTGTTAAGCTGAAGGAGTAATTGGCTGAGCATGTGGGTCTGGTACATTTGCAGGGGTGAAGAAAATGGGACACTATTGTAAGCCTGTGTCTCATTTTTGAAAGCTTAACACTTTAAAATGAGACAAATGAGACAGTCGTCCGCTATCCTTGAGAAAGATACTATCTCTGGAAGATTGCCGTCTGAAATGGCTCAGATACACCATCGTTATTCAGGATGGTTGTCTTGTTGTTTGCGGTGTCTACAATTGCAATTCTGTCATTTGGTCCAGTTTGATTCTCATCCTGCTTGAAGGTGAATACTAAACGACCATCACTAAGTGTTATTAAGCCACTCCCGGTTGATGTTGGTACTTTTAGCTGATCACCAGTTAATTGCTTCTGCTGCTTTGTTTGTATATCAACTTCGATGAATTTATCGCTTGCTACAATAAGCTTCCCACTCCTTATGGTGCCTCCATAACCGCCATTGATGCCTAAATCTCCCTCTCCATTGCCATCAACTGTCATTTTGTACCACTCCCAAACACTCGTTGGATTTGCTGCAAGATCATAACGCTGGAAGACGATGCTATTACCACTTACTTGAGGATCCATAGATAACTTGCTTGAGCCTGTTAGTTCCGTAATTTGCTGTGTCTTAATATCATATTTGACAATTATTCTGGTCGATTGAGCCTTATTGGCATCTGCTTCGAAAATAAGCGCTGATTGATCTTCAAGCCACGACAATGAATAATCGCTCTTTTTGTAATTCCCTAAATTAATCTTTGTGGGCTGAAGCTTAGAATCAGCAATGTAGACTTCAAGACTCCCCGGTGTACCCGCCAAAATAGCAAGCTGATCATCTTTTGGCGAAGGGACTACCTTGACAACATTTAGGCCATTGAATACTTTGGGTTGGGCAACATTTTTAAAATCGACGTCCGAGTAACATTCTACCGATACTTTAATGTAGCAGAGCTGCCTTAATTTCTGTTGCGTTTTTTCTTGTGCTGTTTGTGAAGCCGTATTTTGATTGGTTGATGAGCTGGATTTTTTATGAGTCATTAGCCAAGCAGAAACCGCACCAACCAACAGTACCAGTATTAACAGAACAATAAGTACGAGCTTCTTTTTGGGTTTTTTGTCCTCAATCTCTGGTGCGGGAGTTGTACTTAGGGGTGTATTACTTTTGTCTTGAGAAACAGGATCCCCAGAAGGAGTTAGCGGGTTAGGGTTGAGTTGATTTGTTGGCATTTCGTCGTTCATTTGACCTAAATATAACATAAAATAACCTCTTGATAATAATTACGCTTATCATTTAACTTGCTCCTAGACTTCCTACGCCTTCGCGGTACTCTGTTCCTTACTTATGGAGCAGCTTCCAATCAAATACTGTCTGTATGTCCGCAAATCGAGTGAATCAGATGGGCGCCAAGCTATGTCTATTGATTCTCAGATCAAGGAAATGACTGACATGGCCAAACGTGAAGGCTTAAATATAGTAAAGGTTCTGAAAGAAAGCCACTCTGCTAAAGATTCTGGTCAACGCAAGGTATTTAACCAACTTATTAAAGAGATTGACGCTGGTGAGTACAATGCAACCTTAGTTTGGGATCCTTCCAGACTAAGTCGCTGCGCAGGAGATTTGGGCTCATTAGTCGACCTTATGGATCAAGGCAAGCTTTTGCAGATACGTACTTATTCGCAAATGTTTAGTAATAACCCTAACGAGAAGTTCCTTCTGATGATTCTGTGTTCTCAGGCCAAGCTCGAGAACGATAACCGAGCTGTCAATGTTAAGCGTGGTATCCGAGCTAAATGCGAGATGGGCTGGCGGCCGTGTATGCCGCCGCTTGGTTATTTCACTAGAGCATCAACTGGCGGCGCTCGTGACGTGATCCTAGACGAAGAAAGAGCACCATATATAAAACGGATGTTCGAGATGTCGGCAGACGGCAAAGGTGGTCGATATATCAGGCAATGGCTTGAAGACAATAATGTCAGGACTCGTGGCGACAAGACCATACCATTAAGCATGATCTACCGCATACTCGGTAGCAGTTTCTACTACGGAGAATTCGAATATCCAAAGAAAAGTGGCAAATGGTATAAGGGCGGTCACTCGCCACTTATCACGAAAGAGCTATTTGATCAGGTACAACAGCAACTTAGGGTGCCAATCAAGACAAAATGGGGCTCAATACCGTTCCCCTATAAACAGTTTTTGAAGTGTTATGGCTGTGGTTCGAGCATCGTTGGTGAACAGAAAACCAGACACTATCAAAATGGAAATTCACCGACGTTCACGTACTATCACTGCTCCAGACAGGTAGTGCGCGACTGTAAGGAGCCGTTTGCGCGAGAACAGGACATTACAGATCAACTTAGTCTGATGTGCAATGAACTTATTACCGACTTAACAGAAGTTGAGCCCGGGTTACGTGCTGCAATAGATAAGTTCACCAAGATGATGAAAGTTACGCACGAAACATACAGTTCGATGGAAATGGTAGGCGGATATATCAAATATGTGCTCCATGACGGCACGTTATTTGAAAAAACCAGGCTAGTACGCAATCTTGACGTAAAGCTGGCGCTTCACGATCGAAAGCTCGTGAAGGTAGGTTAAAATGAACGCATGGGGAATATCAATGCGCCAGAGATCGAGTACTTTGAGAGTTTTGCAAGTGAGATCGTAAGCAAGTTCCAGCGTGTTAAGCATTTAGTCGAACATCGTGTTAGTTCTGGCAACTATCATGAAGTGATTTTGCGTACCGTCTTAAAGAATTTTCTTACAAAGAGATATTCTGTTAAAACAGGTTTTATCTACAAAGATAACACCCATGTTAGTAATCAAATGGATATACTAATTATCGACGAAAACGCGCCTGCTGCGTACATATTTCAGGAAGAAGACTTCGTTATCGTCATGCCCAATGCGGTTGTTGCTGCAATCGAGGTCAAAACGACCATTAATGCGGGAGATTTTGATACTGCATTAGAAAATATCGCATCAGCAAAACAATTGTTTGATCTCCCAGCTCAACTTCGTACCATTATCTTTGGATATCAGGGTACAAGTCCTAGCGATACTAATCTTGATAGTTGGTTTAAAAGAGCCGAGGCAGCCAAGCTGAAAGATAATTCCGTACTTGGCCCACATGCTATTAGCTTTTTCGATAGCAAAACGTTGCTTATGAGGTTTAACCCAACTACGAACACCGTCAATGATGGCAGCGAGTACAGAAGGATTTACCAGCACGATAACCAACCAAATGGCAATGAGAATGGATGGCACCTTTCATTGTTGCTGGCGTTAATTCTCGGAGCGCGTGAAAGCCGCGAAGTATCTATTACAGGTAAGTTCTCCGGAAGCCACGCGAGCAAGCTGATTCAAGCCCAGAATAGCTTTGTAGATGATAAAGGATTTGAATTCGGAATTGGCTCGAACAGCACAACTCCTGCATCAAAATAAGTGAATCTAGAGGGCTTGTGGGATTTGAACCAACAAACCGGCATTTCGGCCGGTTTGATGTTTTACTAAGCATTGTGTCCAACAGATCGATAGCATATATTATGCAATCGGGTCTTGTTTGACGCAAGGCCTGGCTGGGACGGTAGGATTCGAACCTACGATCCTGGGACCAGAACCCAGTGCCTTACCGCTTGGCCACGTCCCAATAACAGAGGTTATTATACCTGTAATTGTCCGTTTACGGTAGAATAAGACCAATGATGACGATTAACCGCGAGTACTTACGTAGCATTATTTTCGGGGTCGAAGACAGTCTGGTGTCCACAACCGGGCTAATTGCTGGACTTAGTATCGGCGCCCAAGATAAGAAAATCGTTTTACTAGGCGGTATAGTCGCCATTGCCGTCGAATCAGTTTCTATGGGCGCTGGCGAATACTTGAGCGACGACGCCGTATCAGAGTTAGACAAAATCAACCGTCATCGGGATAAACCACTCGTCAGCGGTTCCCTGATGTTTATTTCATATCTTTTGGCCGGACTGGTACCTTTGCTACCAATCATTTTTATGGCCTATCCTTCGTCACTTTGGTCTAGTGTAGCATTTGCTCTAACCGGTCTTTTTTTGCTGGGCTTTTTAAAGGGTAGGTTACTTCACACCAACTCGTTTAGAGGCGGCGCCAAAATATTAATTGTTGGCGGCATAGCCACCGCATTTGGAGTAGCGGTCGGCTTAGTGTTTAAGGTATAGCTTATGAAGAAAGCATATAAAGCAGCCCGCAAACTAGTTGTCAGCACCATCGGCTTTAGTGTTTTAGTGCTGGGAATAATTTTGATTCCTCTCCCCGGCCCAGGTATTTTGGTCTCTATTTTAGGCCTGATAATATTATCCTGGGAATATGCCTGGGCTGAGCGCCATTTAAATAGAGCCAAGTCTGTTTACCGGAAAAGTATTGATAAAGCCAGATCCGCTAAAAAGCCTCCCCCCGAAAATACTTAATAGGTTAAGTATTTAAACGTTGGGCGACTATGTCCCAGTTCAATACGTTCCACCACGCCGCGATATAGTCGGGGCGACGATTTTGATATTTCAAATAATAAGCATGCTCCCAGACATCAAGCCCAAGAATCGGTGTTTTGCCTTCAATC